>JACDAK010000250.1 GCA_013695495.1 Blastocatellia bacterium
TATTGGGTTGGCAATGGCCGTTCCGGATGATGCTGACAGTTCTGAAAGGCTTGTCGCGACGGCCGACGAACGTCTCTACGCCGCAAAGAACGGTGGCAGGAACCGCGTCGCCACAGCCTGACCCTTCTGAAATTCAATTTAATGTCAAAGCCGAGGTCATATTTACGTGACCATTTTTTGCATCTGGTATGCTAGTTGCCCATTAGCCTTATTTGGGTGGCTCATATGAAAAACAAATTGTTCTTTTCGGCGGCATTGTCAGTGATTATCGGTGTCACAGGCCTTGTTCAGGTCGCGGACGGCCAAAACCGGTCGATCCTAAATGAAGCACAACGTGTATCGGGTGACCGATTTACGGTTACGACTCGCACCCCTCAGGGCGTTCGAATTCATGCGGTTCGCCGTCCATCAGCCGCTATGCTTAGCGCGATCGACAGGGGGTTGACTGATCTATTCGCCGTTGCTCGCAAGAATCGGTACACGCGCGGCTTGAACCACTCTGACTACACGATCTATATAGCGAACGCGGACCGGACGAGGGATGCGGCCGGCAATTACTCGCCGGACATCGCGATCGGTTCAGCGCAATACGCCGGATCGGTTTACGATCAAGGCGGCTATATTTATGCGGCTGGAATGATCATTTCGAACCAGCCGATGGCGTTTCTAATAGCCGAGCACACCGGAGACGTGAGTCGTGTTGCGGACCTCGTAAGATTTGAGGGTGAGCACCTTGTGCTCTATCACAATGATCGCCGGCGTTATCATCAGACCGCTGACCACAGTCAAGGCGGATCTCATCCGATACTCCAATAGGCGCAGTTCGCCTGATATCGTATAGGCATATGCGATATTGTTGAGTCGAACAGGTGCGGATTAATGACGCTGTTAGCCGCATCGTTTATTTGCAAGCTTTAGCGGATCGCCCACCGAGTCACGACGAATGGCACGGCCATTGCTAAATTGAGAGCGTTAATGAATTTGGTCGGCGAAGCAATTTGCCGGTCATATGAAAAAGCCCGATGTGAAGGGGAGAGCGCATCGGGCTTTTTCGTTTAAACCCACCTTCTGCCACGACTTCCGGTTTTTGCCGTTTCCTTCCATTTGTGACAGAATATCGTTTTTAATTCAAAACGTTGATCAAAAAGGAAGGATAAGAAATGGCTGGAAGACATAAGGTTACTGTCGTCGGCGCCGGGAACGTGGGCGCAACGGCTGCTCATTGGATCGCAAGCAAGGAGCTGGCGGACGTTGTATTAGTTGATATTGTGGAAGGAACGCCCCAGGGCAAGTCGCTTGATCTGGCTCAGGCTGCGCCCATAGATGGCTTTGACGTAAAGCTAGTTGGAACGAATTCTTACGAGGAGACCGCAGGGTCTGACGTAGTTATTATCACGGCCGGGCTGCCGCGTAAGCCGGGCATGAGCCGCGATGACTTGTTGAAGACCAACTCCGACATTGTCGGACAGGTCACGGATCAAGTCGCGAAGCATTCGCCCGACAGCTTCATTATTGTAGTTTCAAATCCGCTGGATGCAATGACGCAGGTAGCGTTTCGTCGTTCGGGATTCCCGAAGAACCGTGTCATGGGCATGGCCGGCGTTTTGGATTCTGCGCGGATGCGGTGCTTTCTTGCCGAGGCATTGAATGTGTCGGTTGAGAACGTGACCGCGTTTGTACTCGGCGGCCATGGTGACACCATGGTTCCGCTCCCGCGGTATTCGACTTGTGCCGGTATTCCCGTTACTGAACTGTTGCCGAAGGATCAGCTCGACGCGATCATGGAACGAACCGCGAACGGCGGAGCCGAGATCGTCGGGCTTCTCAAGACAGGTTCAGCGTACTATGCCCCGAGCCTGGGCGCGGTCGAGATGGCTGAGGCGATCCTAAAAGATAAGAAGAAGATCCTTCCGTGTGCGGTCTTTCTCGAAGGCGAATACGGCATCAATAACCTCTTCGTTGGTGTGCCGGCCAAGCTTGGCAAGAACGGTGTCGAACAGATCATTGAGATCAGTCTGACAAACGATGAGCGCGCGGCACTCCAAAAAAGCGCCGCTTCGGTACAGGAACTCGTGGACATTCTCGAGATCTGATCCTAACTTCAAACTAATCTGCATCTTGAGGCTCTTCGGAGCCTCTTTTCTCTTCCAGATAATTCAAAATGACCGAATTCTCTCGTTCAAAATGACAAAACAACCTTTGTTGTTTTTGTGCACTTAGCAATAAGTATTGCATATACATCAGTTAGCTGTTTGGCATACGCCTTGAATATGAATGGGCGAGGCGAAATGCCTCTTCACCCGTCCTGACCAAGGAGCTAACTTAGATGAGATTATCGCTCAGATCAACAACTCGAGCCGTTAAAACCCTGTCGGCCCTCCTGCTTTACGCCATCGTTTTTTCGAACGTTCTTGTAACTGGTGCAACCGCCGCTGTGGTTACATTAGTTGACCAAGAATCCAATTTTACAGATCTCACCCGTCGTGCCCACGAAGGTAGGATCAGCGATCGGCCGGAACTGGACGCTAGCGTTCAGCGGCTGATCGCTGTCCTTTCCTCCGTTGAAGCGCGGCAGCCGGTTTTAGTGAGCGATTCAGGCCAAGAGCTTGGCCTGATCGTTGAGCAGACCGCACTGCGACAGGCTTCGGCAAAAGCGGAGAGCCGCGTTGTTCGGGTCGAGGTAAACAATCTTTTCTCATCATCGACCGGAGCTCTCGAGGCGGCTGCATCGTTTGCAGAGATATTAGAGGAAGACGCATCGGCTACGATCTTTGTTGATCAGATCCCGACGATCTTCGAACTTCCGGGCGTTGCCGAAATCATTGAAGCCTTCATTCACAATGGCGGCAAGATCATTGGCGGAAGTTCGCCCGCAGCATACGCATCTGCGGTGTCGCAGAATAAGAATTTTGAAAGGCTATTTCAGGCTCTGGAGTTCGCCAACTCGACCGAAACGGCAACCGATGAAAAGCACGGCTTCCGCGGCGACAACGTGTCGAGCGATATTCGCGCGGCGATCGCTTCGGGCAGGAGCGGACGACTAGAAGCGATCCTCCAAACCTCAAATCACTCTGATCCGGCGTTTCGCTCGCTGCTAAATCAGCTCGACATCCGTGTCACTGAAACGATCGGCACGAACGGGTTGCTTGTCGTCAACGCACCGCTTTCGTCGATCGAGCAACTTTCGGTAAGCGGCAGGATCAGTTACATCTCGCCGAATCGTGCGACCAACGCTACCGGCCACGTTGAAGTCACGACCGGTGCGACACTTGCTCGCGCAGGTGCAATGACCGGCGGTTCGGGTGCGGGGATCGGTATTGCGATCGTAGATTCAGGCATTGACCTCGCTCATAACGGCTTTAGGAAGGCTGACGGTTCATCGCGAATCACTGCTTCGGTTGACTTCACTTCGAACGGAACGGCCGACCGTTACGGTCACGGCACACATGTCGCCGGGCTCGCCGCCGGCAGCCTCGACAAGAACAACGGTGCGTATCGCGGCGTTGCTCCCGAAGCGAATCTGGTGAGCGTAAAGGTCCTCGATGATGAAGGGTTTGGACAGACCGCATGGCTGCTCAACGGATTGGATTGGATCCTTCAGAATCGCGAGCAGCAAAATATCCGGATCGTAAACCTGAGTTTGGGAACGACAGCTATCGACACTTGGACGAACGATCCGCTGTGCCGAAAGGTACGCGAGCTAACTGAGGCGGGCATCGTGGTTTTCGCAGCAGCGGGCAATCTCGGCCGCGGCGAAAATGGCGAGAAGGTATATGGCGCGATCCACTCGCCGGGCAACAGCCCGCACGCGATCACGATCGGTGCCACAAATAGTTTTGGAACAGACAACCGGGGAGATGATGTCGTAACCACATATACCTCACGCGGCCCAACGCGCAGTTCATACC
>JACDAK010000258.1 GCA_013695495.1 Blastocatellia bacterium
GTAGCTAACAGGTATCGACGCAGCAAACTGCGCAACTCTCGGATCTAAAAACGGTGCCCGCGTCTCCAACGAAACAGCCATCGCCGCCCGGTCTACCTTCGTCAAAATATCTTCAGCAAGATAATAGTTGATATCGGCATACTGCATCTGCTCGATCACGCCCGCTGCATCAGACCCGCCGATCAATTCCCGAACTCCCCGGTAGATATCACCGTCTGTCTCCGCCAAAACCTCTTTCGTAAACAGATGCTGATGCTGATCAACCGAAAACGAACCAAACCACGAATGGTGTCGCGCCGCAGCATCCATCCTCGAAGCTCTAATAAACCGCTTCGCTTTATAATCAAACGAAAGATTCCGCGTCGATGTCGGCAAAGCATTAACCACTGGCTCGATCAGTCCGCCCCGAACAAACCCGGGCAAGCGTAAATACTTTGCCGCAACCGTGTGCGCGTAGTACATCGGGTAGCCCGCAAAAAGCTCGTCGCCCCCATCACCCCCAAGCGCAACCGTCACGTGCTTTTTAACAAAACGCGCCAGCAAATAGGTCGGGATCAGCGAGCCGTCCGAGATCGGCTCATCAAGCCATCCCCCGATCTCAGCTACGAGATCGCCCGCCGCCTCCGCCGAAAGTTTATCCTCGTAATGCTCCGTCCCAAGGTGTACAGCAACCTGCCGCGCATATTTTGACTCATCAAACGAATCTTCCTCAAACCCGATCGAAAACGTCTTCACCCGTTCCGTCGCATGCCGAACCGCAAACGCCGCGACCGTAGAAGAATCAATCCCGCCCGAAAGAAGAATGCCCAACGGGACGTCCGCCACCAACCGCATCCGCACAGCATCCGAAAGTAATTCGCGAAGCTCAACCGCCTTCGCATCGATCGACCCTCCTTCGCGGCTCCGCGTCTTTCCGGGTGATATCTGACTAGCACCCCATTTCACATCCCAATACCGACGCGTCGATATCTCGCCATTCTCGACAGTCAGAACATGAGCTGCAGGCAATTTATAAATGCCCTTGAAGATCGACATCGGCGCCGGCACATAGTCGAACGAAACATAGTGCCGCAAAGCGTTCAAATCAAGCTCAGGCTTCACGGACGGGTGCGCAACAAGCGCCTTCAACTCCGAGGCCCAGATAAGCTTCCCGTCAATTACGCCGTAGTAAAGCGGCTTTTCCCCGAAACGGTCGCGCGCGATCATCAACCTTTTCTGCCGCGTATCCCACAGCGAAAAGGCATACATCCCATTCACGTGGTCCAGCAGACCGTCGCCATATTCCTCATAAAGGTGCGGCAAGATCTCCGTGTCGGACTTCGTCGTGAACTTATGGCCCTTCTCCTCAAGCTCCGCCCGAACCTCGCGATAGTTATAAAGCTCGCCGTTCATCATAACGATCACCGACCCATCGCAGCTAAAAACCGGCTGATCACCCGTTTTCAGATCAATGATCGAAAGCCGCCGCATGCCCAACGCGACATCCCCATCCGACCACAACCCCTCCGAGTCCGGCCCCCGATGCACGATCCGCTCACACATCGAGTGCAGCACCGCCTCAGCGTCGTGATTCGAATCAGATTCTCCCAGGTTCACCCAACCCGCTATTCCGCACATTTGTCAGTGTCGGTCGGCCATAATGTATTCGTCTGAGCAACGGTGTGCCGATATGGCATTTCATTCGGTCAGTTAAACCCGATCCTCTCCCTAACCGCATAAATCGCCTTATCCTGCGATTCGTGATACGTCCTCACCAGCAGTTCCGCCGAGAGGCCCATCAGGAAGAACTGCACGGAGATAGCAAACATCACGATGCACATTATCGGCAGCGGCGTTTCGACGAAATCCGCCTGATATTGCGGCAGCCCCAGCGTGCCCGCAAGCTTCAGAAACACAGCGTAAACCCCCGCCAACACCGACGCCGCAAATGCCAAAATGCCAAACGAGCCAAAAACATATAACGGCTTCGTGTGATACTCCGCCATGAACTTGATCGTTATCAAGTCAAATACCACCTTCACCGTGCGCGAAATGCCATACTTCGATTTGCCCATCGTCCGGGCATGGTGATCCACCGGTATCTCCGTCACGCGGGCGCCGGCCCACGAGGCATAGATCGGTATAAACCGGTGCATCTCCCCGTACAGCTTCACATCCTTCAGCACCTCACGCCGATAAGCCTTCAACGAACAGCCATAGTCATGCAGCGGCACACCGCCGATCCACGATATGATCCGGTTTGCGATCATCGACGGGATCTTCCGCGAGATCATTTTGTCCTGCCGGTTCCGCCGCCAGCCCGAAACAACGTCGTAACCCTCATCAAGCTTCTCCAAAAGCCGCGCAATATCCGCCGGGTCATTCTGCAGATCCGCGTCCATCGGTATAAGTATCTCGCCGTGCGCCGCGTCTATCCCCGCCGACATCGCAGCAGTTTGTCCATAATTCCGCCGAAGCGAAATGACACGCACCCGGTCGTCCTCCGCGGCGATCTCGCGCAAAACTGCAAGCGAACGATCCGTCGATCCGTCATCGACATAGATCACCTCCGCCGTCTTGCCCAAAGCATCCAGCGCAGCCGCGATCTTCGCGTGCATCGGCCGAAGATTATCCTCCTCGTCCAGAACAGGCAGAAAAAGCGATAGCTCGGGGCTCGCATTGGTACTCGTTATTTCAGCAGCAGAATCCATCATCTTTAGGCTCAACAAACTAATTAATGTAGAACGTTTGAACCGGAAAATACAGCTTGGGCGCCCGATTTCGGGGCCGTCGCGGCGCGTGTGGTAAATTGGCTTAAGTGAACATCTGGCAGATCATCGCGCGGTTGGTGCCTCCGATACGTTATGCGTAACAAGTGTTAGGTCGTTTGCGAGGGCGATCGCTGCGATCTGAAGATCATATGGGCCGATGATCCTACCCTTTGCTGTGAGATCGGCCCTGACCGTAGCCTAGAAGTCCGCTGCTCGATCATCAAACGGTAGAGATTCGAAGTTGTCTAGAAACCTTAATTGGTTGCCCAGTTTAATTGTTGGATTCTTGCTTTTTCGCGAGCCGAAAAAAACAACTCCGCCTTCACGATAGAACATACGGCGATCTCGGACGCAGGAGTCGAGCGGATGATGACGTTTACTTGGGAGTTCGGGTAGGTAAATAATGGATACAAGCGTTCGTATCTAAAAGAAATCTCAGTGACAAGCTATTTCAGTTCCTCCCGTACGTCGAATTCCCCCCTGCGGAGCTCGTTCGACAGGGTCATCCGCGAGGGATCCAGCTGTCTCTTCGAAAAAGCCGATCGGATAACCCATCGCGTCACGTTCAATATCGTCTTCCGCCTGGTTCCCGTTGCTTTCATCCAGGGGGAGAATGATGATCTCAGCATTCCGGTTGCGGAATTCGGCGGGCATGTTAATGACCGGCGGCAAATTTTTGATAGTTTCGCGGTAAAAGTTCATTATTACACCTCCCAAATGACTTTTTCACGATAATAACATAAAGGTTTACTGTTTGCGGGCGACTATCACGATCGAAACCCCAAACGGAAAGTTCATCCGGTCCAGGATAAATCTCTCAGCCGAAAAGATCTTACCGAATATCCCATTCAACGCAGAGACGTTCACATTGTTCTCAGATTCCGGCTTGATACCCGTCAGCCTCATTAACGTCCGCCCCGCCAATATCGGCGCAAAAAAAGTGAAGTTCGCATACGTAGCGCGCTCGACGCGAAATCCAGCTTGCTCCAGCCGTTCAACGATCTGCTTCTTCGTATAACGGATACGGTGATTCGAGATGTCATCCTGCACACCCCAAAGCCACATGAACGCGGGCACAAAAATTAGCGAATGTCCCCCGGCCTTCGTGACGCGATGCATTTCCTTCAACCCCGCAATGTCATCATCAAGATGTTCAACCACATCCAATGCCGTCGTTACATCGAACGTCTCGTCCGCATAAGGCAACGTTTCCGCCAACCCCTTTTGTACCTTCAGGCCCTTCTTCCGGCAAAACTCAAGTGCGTCATCTGAAACATCGACACCCTCAGCCGCCCCAAACTGCGCCAGCATCTCCAGATTCGCCCCCGTCCCACAGCCCACATCCAAAATTCGGAGCGGAGCGCGGACACTCTTTTCCGCTTCGAGCATAGCGGCAGGTGCACGCACCTCTTCGGCGATCCCCCCCAGAAATGATTCAAGTATCGCCCGCCGCCCTACAAACCACCAATGCGAATCCTCCACGCGATCCATGATCGCATACGTGTGCTGCTGCATTTCCTGCGGAAGTGGGTAAGTCATAACGGCATTTATCCCCAGATCAGGAAGCACTGCTCAAGCAAGCGCTCACGGTTGGGGGCGATCGACCTTAGGATGGTGAAATAAGTGAGAGCCGCGTCCTTTTCGCCGAGTTTTAGTGAAAGGACGGCCGTGTCAAAAATGACGCCCGGTTCGTTTGGCCTTATTGCAAGAGAACGCTTGTACATTTCAAGTGCTTCGCGACGATTGCCGTTATCAAGGAGCAGGTCACCAAAACGCTTGATATAACTTGGTGTATCCGGTTTGATCTCTATCCCTTTGCGATAAAAGGTGGACGCGCGCTCGAAATCTCCCAACTTCGCATAGATCCCTGCAAGTGCGAAATGCGAGCCGGGATTGTCCCCTTTTTCGATCGCTTTTTGGTATGCCGCGACCGCTTCTTCTTGGAGTCCCATCTCTGAATAGGCGATGCCGATTAGGTGATAGACCTCGTCAGCAGCAGGATCTAGCTTGAAGGCCACGTCGAAATGTTTGCCCGCCTCAACAGCGTGGCGGCCGCGGCGGATCTCGCTGAGTGCGTGTTGGAAGCGCGCCAGATCGGAGTGTGGGTGATCTGGGCTGACCCTTGAAAACGACTCGATCGCTTCGACATGCTGCCCGAGTTCAAAAAAAATCGAACCCATGGCGAAATTGGCGAAAGAATCTTGCGGATCGATCTGCAGGGCCGTGCGGGCGGCGGCCAGCGCATCGGCGTCGCGCTCCAGCCTTACATACGCATGAGCGAGCATGCCGTGATAACGCGAGGCTGAGGGTCGGAGGCGAACCAAAGATTCGAGGATCACCACGGCACGCGCATAGTTGCCCTGCCGCAGGTCGTCGGGACGGCCGGCCTGAAAATATTCGGTGAGCCGGGAAGCATTCTCCATTTCGCCGGTGGGATTGAGACGGACGCCCTCATTGCAGGCTTCAATGGCTTCGCTGAACTTTTTCTGACGGCCGAGGGCCTCACAGAGATTGGCATGGAAGCCCGACTGGCCGGGCTGTAGGTCTATAGCTTTTCGCAGCGCAAATTCCGCTTTCTCCAGTTTGCCGAGGCGAAGGGCAGCGGTACCGATGTTACCGAAAGTCGCGGGCTGGTTGGGGCTTATGGCGGCGCTTTTTTCGAAGGCGGCGAGCGCGTCTTCGAATTTGCCTTCGCGGAGCAGGACGAGACCCTCACTGAAGAGTTTTCGCGCAGGATCATTTTCGATGTCCTGTGTGAGAACGGGAATTTGGAGGATGAGAAGCAAGCCGATGGGCAGCAGGAGTCGTAGAGATGCTTTTAACATAAGTCGCCTCAGGGATTTTATGGTGAACGTGACACCCAATTATACATGATTTCACGTTGGGCTCTTTGCGATTTGAAAAGGGTCATATGCCGAGCATACCTCTTAAACTGAAGCTGCTGTCGCGGGGGCGGAGGCGCAGGAGTTGACTGATCATGACGCCTTGGTCGAGGTGGTTAACGCCGTAGCCGTTTTGCATCCGAGCCTCGATGCCCCCAATGTCCACGCGGGGAGTGCCGTCGTCATCTACCATCACAAGCCCCAACTGCTGCCCTTCATGAACGTAATCCGGGGCCCCGATCAAGCTCAAATACTCGCCCGAAGCAACAGCCGCACGTCGTTCGAGTTCATATAGCGATAGATCGAAAATTTCGAGGGGGTCCGTCTCCGCTCGCGAAAAGCTGGAGATGATGTGTGCAAAATCAAACGCGTGAAGGCCCTCGTGAACGAGGGTGCCTTCGACGCCGCGCGAGCCGGCGGTTTCGAAAGTCCAGTCCGCAAAGGTGATGTGGACTTCGCCGAGCGATTCGATAAAGCCCATATGGCCGGCGCGGATACGGCGATTTGTGCGGGGTCGGTTAACGAGGCCCGTGACGCCTGAGCACCCTATCTTGTCCAGCCGAACAACACGGATCTCCGTCTCACCCTTGACCAACGCATTCACCGTCTTTCGGTGACCCTCATTCCCGCGTTCGAGAATCACCTCCACCGCAGCATCCAACATCGCTGCATACTTGGGAGAGATCGATGAATGGTAACGCATTTATCCGCCGCCGATCGCAGCCTTTCCCGCACACACCTGCCCAAACCCGCACCACGAATTGCTGTTGTGCCAAATTATCTCAACGTTCTCCGCCTTAACATCTGTCCACCACTGTTCAAAATCTTCCTTCGAAATATAAAAGGCCGTCGGAGCAACAAGGTGATCAAACACAATATTGTGCTGTTCGCGCCAACCAAACGTGCCAAGATGATTCAGGTAATCATTATAAAATAGCTTCTTCGCCACACCTTTCGCTGCCGCATTAGCAGGCCGATAAACCAGCTTCGTCGTCAGAAAAAGCGATAGCGTCGGCAGCTTTGAAAGGTGGTAGAGCACCGGCTGGCTTATCTTCGAAGTAAAACTCTCGCGGATCGGATTCACATATTTCGTTATCCACTCATTGTTCTCCGCTCCATAAACCCAAGCCGAGATGTGCCCGCCCTGCAAAACCTTTCTCGCCAGCGACATAAACGCCCGCTTCGGGTCCGGCGTGTGATGCAGAACACCCACGCTGAATGCATAATCAAAAACCCGCTTGAACGGCAGCTTAAAAATATCGCACTGAACAATGTGAGCATTCGGCAGATCGCGGGTAGCCGCAAACGCAGACTCCACCGCATCGCCCAGGTCGATCCCGACAACCTCTTTCGCGCCCCACTGTGCCGCGATCTTCGTGTGCCGGCCCTTCCCACACCCGCCCTCGAGCACGACCTTCCCCTCAAAGAACTCCGGCTTCACCGGCTGCAGCCATCCTAAAAACTGCTCGTTATACTTCGGGTCTTCCTGCGTGAAATGCGTCCACTGCCAACCAAAATTCTCCGCCGTTTCCGCCTTGTCCGCCTCCATCTTCCCAAGGTCCGCAAAGCGCGGCACGCCCCGAACCACCTTATATTCGCGGCTGCACTTCTTACACGTCAGCACGCCGTCGATGATCTCCTTGCCGTCATATTCGCTAGCATACGCCAGCAAAATATCCCCTCCACAAGTCGGACACGCTAATAAATCTAAAAGCTTTTCTTTCATTAACTCTTGGCGAGTACAGTTCAGAATGTATTCACGATTTCGACGTTTGCCGCTACCGACGGATCTCGTTGCGTCGTTGTGTTTACTACAATTTTGTCTAGCTCCTAGGAACACCGGAAAAGGCTCGACTGGTTACTACCTTGAAATCTTCGTATTCGATATACGGAAACGCCTGCCGCCAATTAAATTCAAACTCATCCGTGTCCCGATCCGCGAAAAGTTGGTCGAATGTCTCAGCAAATGCCCCGACAACCTCCGTAACCGTCCCCTGAAATGAATATACGAGTTCCCGTTCCGCAGCATCACGATCCTCCGTCGGATACTCGTAAATCTCCACCAACAGGTTCTCGCCGCTCTTTAAAAATCGAAAATCAAACTCCTCCGGATCCCGGTTCCACTTCAACAGATATTCATCCTGCAACGCCCCCTGATCAGCCAGAGCCGTTAATATGCGCATCAGTTCACCCAGCGCACTCGAATGCGGAGCGTGCGCCGTCGTCGTATGAAATTCGTTTATGCCGTCGTCAAACCCGATCGACATCCACCCGCACTGCGGGCTGTTGAAACTGATCTCAAGCTTCCGAGTCATAAGAAAAATATGGTAACTTTTACCAGTTCGATCAACAACTACAGATGCGTCAATACCACGACCTGCTTAAACACATCTTGACCGCCGGAACCCGCCACGAAGACCGCACCGGCGTCGGCACCATCTCGGCTTTTGGTTATCAAACACGGTTCGATCTCCGCGAAGGCTTCCCGATCGTCACCACAAAGCGCGTTCCCTTCCGCTGGGTGGCCGAAGAGCTTTTCTGGTTCTTGAGCGGCTCAACCGACGAGGCAGACCTGCGTGCACGCGGCGTAGACATCTGGGAAGAATGGGCGACACCCGAACAAACCGCCCGCTTCGGTCGCGAAACAGGCGACCTCGGCCCCGTCTACGGCTACCTTTGGCGCTCATTCGGCGGCAGCTACCCCGACGTGGACGGTGTCGATCAGATCGCCCGGCTCATCCGCGAGATCGAGACCAATCCAAATTCCCGACGCCTGATCGTCACCGGCTGGAACCCCGAAACGTGCGATGAAGTCGCATTACCCCCCTGTCACACGCTCTTCCAGTTCAAGGTAGAAAACGAGGAAACGCTTCACTGCCAGCTTTACCAACGCTCCGCCGATGCCTTCCTCGGCGTACCCTTCAACATTAGCAGCTACGCACTGCTCACCCACCTCGTCGCGCACGTCTGCGGCCTCCGGGTCGGCGAGTTCATCCACACATTCGGCGATCTCCACATCTATACAAATCACCTCGACCAAGTGAACGTACTGCTCTCCCGCGAGCCAAAAGAATTGCCCCGGCTGCAAATAACCGGGGCAGATGAGTTGAGCGGCCTGAACGGGCTGCTCGATTTTAAGTTTGAGAATCTTGAACTGACGGGTTACGACCCGCATGCCAAGATCGCTGCGCCCGTCGCGGTTTGAGATTATTTTTTCACGACAGAATATTCTATTCGCCGATTGTAGAACCGTCCTTGCTCCGTCTCGTTCTCGGTTTTGGGCCGAGCGGCGCCGAAGCCTCTAGTTAACAAAGCATCCTGCCGCACACCGAAGCCTGTAAGCGTATCCTTCACGGCCTTCGCGCGGTTATCAGAAAGCACCTGGTTCGAGGCATCGCTGCCGCGATTGTCCGTATGCCCACCCACCTCAAGCGTAATGTCAGCCGGCAGCTTCTGAATAAACTTCGCCCCTTTTTGCAATGCCGCGAGCCGACGAGGCGGGACGTCGAATTTGCCCGATTCGAAATTAATGATCAGAATATTCAACGCCTTAACCAGATCCTCCGGCGTAAATGGATCTGGCAACGCATCAAGAGCGGAGTTATAACACCTCTCCGCCTTATCCTCTTCTCCTAACCTGATATTGACACAGTCTTCCGGTGGCGGGCCCTTCGCCTCAGAGCACTCGGCGATCAGCGGTGCCGGGTTCACTCCGTTTCCGCCCTCCACAGTCAGCGGCGTGCATTCATAACTCGGATGCTCGATCGTTATCACCTTTCGCCCGGGACTAAGATTTACAAGTTCGATCGACCCGTCCGAACGCGTAATGCCCCACGGCGCATTATCAACCCTCACATCGCTGCCCGACGGTGCCATCCTGACAGTGACGTTGAAGTTCAGAGTTTGAGAAGAACCGAAATACGCGACCACCAAAACAAGTATCGCGAAAAAGAACATCATCATCAGCCCAGCCGTAATCCACACCCACATCGGTATCCCGCCTTTTTCCTGGCGGTCCTGCTCGTCCTGTGCGGCTTGCTCTGTCGGTGTCGGAGGAAGCTGCTGATATTTTTGACGCTCCGATTCCGGCAGCTGAAAATAAGGTGTTGTCTTATCGTAGGTCTGCTGGCCGCCGCCGCCGCCCGAAGAGGGCCCGAAATCACTATCCGAAATATTTATGTTCGGGCGCGTAAACCCCCAATCCACCTCGCCCGCGTCGCGACCCGCGTTAGAAGCCCCCGGGGTCATCGTTTTGCCGTAATCCTGGTTGTCCGTATCCAGCGGGCGCAGATTGGTGACCGTCTTGCCCCACTCGTCCCCTGCAGGCTGCTTCGGGAAATTGTAATTCGTCTTATCCCAATCCGAGCTATCGCCTCCGCCGCTCGTATCGGGCAGTTTTATATTCGGTCGGGTCTTATCCCAATCGTCAGGCGGCGGTCCCGGATTTTGATTCGAATCACTCACTGATCACGTTTCTCCTCAAGATAGAAGGCAGGACGAATTATACCCCCACATATTACCATAGAATTATCCGGTATCTATGTAGTTAGAGGGCGTGGCCTAAAGTCGCGAAGGTGCGTGTTACTTGATGTTCGGCGGCTGCGCCGTTTTGGTTCTCACCTGAATTCCGTCATCCGCTACGAGAAATACGCGGCGAGGTTCAAACGAAGATGTGTTAACCGGAAGGTAAGAAAGTAAATAGCGGTTCTTCCGCAATTCGTCGCAGATGAATTTCGCTGCGGTCTGTGCCTCGTCAAACGGAAATATCTTACCGCCCGTGCCCTCCGTAAGCTGTGTCAAAACGGCACCTGCCTTCGGTTGGTCGCGCCTGTACGCACCGCCCGTCCGGTCCGTAAGCTGAATTGCGTAAACCGTGACGTCCATGTCCTGAAGCATCGCCAACGTCGCATCAAACTTCGAAACGCTGCCGCGGTCAAGCCCGTCCCCTATCACTACCACCGCCGTCTTACGCGTCCCCGGCATCAACGGCATCAGAACCTCCTTAGCCGCCGCATTCAACGCGTCAAAAAGATGAGGATTGCCCTTTTTTCTAAAACTAGCGAAAGACGTTTCCAGCTTCGTCGCGTCATCGGTCCACTCCTGAATGATCTCAGGCTTCTCGTCGTAAGCGATCACAAACAGCTGATCGCCTTCAAATATCTCGTATGCGAACTCCATCGCCGCCGCCTTCATCCGCTCAACGTCCATGTTCACTGTCTGCGAGTTATCTACAAGCAGAACTATCCGCGAAGGCGAAGGATCATAACTAAAGTTCCGAATTCGCTGCTCAGAACCGTTCTCGTAAAGAAAAAGATTATCAAGCTTTATCGGCTCCTTGGCCTCGTCGGTCCGCCACGCCGTAACACTGATTATCGATCCCTCTATCTCATTCCCGCGATTGCTGTGGCGCGACTGAGCGAACCCGGGCGTCGCAACTGCCAGCAGCACAGCCATCGCTAGAAAATAATTAAAACGAGATCGGATCATTATCAGTCTTTCGCAGCGCCACTATCAGTTTTCGCTGCCTTCACAGTTTCCGTATCTTTCTTGGATGCAGTATCCGCCGTTTCGGTTGATTCACCCGATGACGGTTTCTCGGATCCTTCCTTTTCCCCGCCGCTTTTCTTGCCCGCGTAATCAGTCAAATACCACCCCTCGCCCTTGAACTGAAAGCCCGAAAGCGACCACTGCTTCTCAAGCTTCCCTCCGCACCCTTCGCACTCGGTCAAAGGACCCTCTGCAACGCTCTGCCGTTTCTCAACGTGAGCACCACATTCCTTACATCTATATTCGTATATCGGCATATTATAATTTCGTCATCAACAACTAAGATAATCTTAATCAAACCGTAAGTGCAATTGTATTCCTACTCAGCATCCGCTTCACTCGCCTGCGCGATCCTCCACGCGAGTTTCGCTTTTACAGTCGGTTTTACGCGAACCCCGTCATTCGGTTATCATCAAGGCATATGAAAACGCTTTATCCTGAGATCGAACCCTTCGATTCGGGCATGCTCAAGGTCTCTGACATTCACGAGATCTACTACGAGCGCGTCGGCAACCCCGAAGGCATCCCAGTCGTCTTCCTGCACGGCGGCCCGGGCGGCGGTCTGATCCCAATGTACCGCCAGTTCTTCGACCCAAAGGCTTACCACGTCCTCCTCTTCGATCAGCGCGGCTCCGGCAGATCGACCCCCCACGCCGAACTGCGCGAGAACACCACGTGGGATCTCATCAACGATATCGAGACGCTCCGCGAAAAGTTCAACATCGACAAATGGTACGTCTTCGGCGGCTCATGGGGCAGCACACTCAGCCTCGCGTACGGCATCAGCCACCCCGACCGCTGCCTCGGGCTCGTACTTCGCGGCATTTTTCTCACCCGAAAAAAAGAACTCCAATGGTTTTACCAATACGGCGCGTCTGAGATCTTCCCCGATTATTGGGAACGCTATCGTGACGAGATCCCCGAAGACGAGCGTGACGATTTCATGTCCGCGTACCACAAACGCCTCACTAGCGACGACGAGGCCACGCGCCTCTCTGCAGCTCGCGCATGGAGCACCTGGGAAGGGGCGACGTCCAAACTCTATCCTGACCAGGACCTTATGGATCATTGGGAAGAGGAGCAAGAGGCCCTTAGCCTCGCCCGCATCGAGTG
>JACDAK010000268.1 GCA_013695495.1 Blastocatellia bacterium
GGTTTATGCCGCTCCTGCTCCGGCACCCGCGACTGCACCGCTGCCGACCGCCGAAGAGTCCGCTGCGGCAGAGATCGCATTAGATCCGGACGCAGGCCTTTTCAAAATACTCTCGCCAATAGTTGGAACGTTTTATCGCTCGCCGGGACCGGATAAGGATCCATACGTTAAGGAAGGCAGCAACGTTTCGCCCGACACGGTCGTTTGCATCGTGGAAGCAATGAAGCTGATGAACGAGATCCAGGCTGAGATCAGTGGAGAAGTTGTTAAGGTCTATGTCGAGAATGGACAGCCCGTCGAATTTGGCCAGCCTCTTTTCGCCATTAAGCAATGACATCCCGGTAACTTTGCCGATGCCGCGAATACGTTTACTACTCGCTGTCGAGTTCAGGTAACAGGTTTCGTGGCTAAATTTTTATAATGAGCAGAACTCGAGATATTCGGAAGATCCTGATCGCTAATCGCGGCGAGATCGCGTGCCGTATTATCTGGACGTGTATGGAGATGGGCATCAAGACAGTTGCCGTCCACTCCGAAGCCGATCGCGATGCTCTTCACGTAAGATTTGCCGACGAGGCGATCTGCATTGGCCCGCCTCCGTCGGCTCAGAGCTATCTTAATATTCCGGCTATAATAAGCGCCGCTGAGATCACGAATGTAGACGCCATCCATCCGGGATACGGGTTCCTTGCCGAATCCGCTACGTTTGCGAAGGTTTGCGAGGACTGCAATATCAAATTTATCGGACCGCGCGCGGATGTGATCGCAATGATGGGCGACAAGGTCGAGGCACGGCGGACAATGCAGGAGGCAGGTGTTCCGATACTTCCGGGCAGCCCCGACCCGATCGAGTCCACGGGAGAAGCAAAGAAGATCGCACGCGAGATCGGTTTCCCGGTCATAATCAAGGCGGCAGCCGGCGGCGGCGGACGTGGGATGCGCATAGTGCGTCAGGAATCGGAGCTCGAGTCGAATCTTGAGACGGCACAGAATGAGGCTGTAGCGGCATTTAAGAATGGCGCGGTTTACATTGAACGGTATATTGAACGACCGCGGCATATTGAGATCCAGGTGCTCGCTGATGAATACGGCAACTGTATACACCTCGGCGAACGAGAGTGCTCGATTCAGCGGCGCCATCAGAAGCTTTTGGAAGAGGCTCCGTCGCCGGTGATCACACCCGAACAACGGGAAAGGATGGGAGCGGTTGCTGTAAAGGCTTGTAAGGAGATAGGGTACTCGAGCGCCGGGACGTTTGAGTTTTTGCTGGATGAGGACGGAAGTTTCTATTTCATGGAAATGAACACGCGCATCCAGGTTGAGCATCCGGTCACAGAGATGGTTACGCTTGCGGACATCGTGCGGAACCAGATAAGGATCGCAGCGGGTGAGAATCTGCAATATGAGCAGAGCGATGTGCGGCTTGTCGGCCACTCGATCGAGTGCCGGATAAATGCCGAAGACCCTGTGAAGTTTACGCCGAGCCCTGGCAAGATCACAGCGTTCAACATTCCGGGCGGCCCCGGCGTTCGGGTGGACACGGCTGTTTATCCCGGTTATGTCGTTCCGCCGTATTACGATTCGATGATCGCGAAGCTGATCGTGCACGCACGCACGAGGGAGTTGGCGATCCACAGAATGCAGCGTGCGTTGAAGATGATGGTGGTTGAAGGGATCAAGACAACGATCCCGCTGCACCAGCGGATAATGGAGGACGAACGATTTCAGAAAGGGGATTTTTCCACGAAGTTCATGGAAGAATTTCAGCTCTAGCGTTCGTTGAACTTTGGTGGTCAATCTATTAGAATTTGATTGACTTAACTTTGTTTCGGAAGTGAAAAATTAAACAGCGTGGTTACCGGCCCTGGCAGTCGGAGTTACTGCGCAAAAGGAGAGGCTGATTTCGGCACATTAGAATGGCAACAGTAAAAGAAGTAAAAGAACAGATAGTCGGAGATTACAAAACTCACGGATCGGATACCGGTTCGTCGCAGGTGCAGGTTGCTCTTTTGACCCAGCGGATCAATGAGTTGACGGAGCATTTCAGAACGCATAAGAAAGACAATCATTCACGTAGGGGACTGCTGAAAATGGTCTCTCGGCGTCGTAAATTGCTTGATTATCTCAAACGCCGTGATATTGACCAGTATCACGAGATCATCAAGAAACTAGGATTGAGAAGGTAGGACTTTTGGACCTGCGCTGCGGCGGGGTGCGGTAATGCTGCACCCGGGCCTGCGGTGGCATCGGTCCGAAAAAGATGAGACCGCTTCGGGTCTGTAGAAGCGAGGGTTCTCGCGAAGAATTTGTTTGGGCTGCTGAACGTGACAGCTATATGGGCTACATACAAGAGAGGACATTCAAAATCTAATAACACTCCAAGAGCGGCGTTGCTTCACGAATAGCACACGCCGCTTTTTGTATTAAGGAAACAAGATGACAAAGAAATATTTAAACGAATCGATCAAACTGGGCGGCGAAGACCTGGTGGTCGAGACCGGAAGGGTCGCAAAACAAGCCGATGGTTCGGTAATAATAAAGTATGGCGAAACGATGGTGCTGGTTACCGCTGTTAGCATGAAGACGGCGAAAGAAGGGCTTGATTTCTTTCCGCTGACAGTGGAGTATCGCGAGTCGAGCTATTCGGCCGGCCGCATTCCCGGGAACTATTTTAGGCGGGAGGGCCGCCCCAGCGAGAAAGAGGTGCTAACGTGCCGGTTGATCGACAGGCCGGTGCGGCCGCTTTTTCCGGATGGGTATAGGTTTGAAACGCAGGTTGTTGGGACTGTTATCTCATCCGATAGTGAGAATGATCCCGACGTCATAGCTCTGACGGGTGCGTCGTGCGCGATGTATCTCTCAGACATCCCTTTCACCACCCCCATTGCCGGAGTCCGAATCGGTCTTATCGACGGTAAGTACGTTGTCAACCCGACGTTTGGCGAACGCCGTGAATCGGATCTCAATCTGATCGTCGCGGGAACTGAAGAAGCGATCGTGATGGTTGAGGCAGAGGCTAACGAAGTTTCGGAGAGCATCATGCTCGAAGCTCTTCTGCTTGGCCACAAAGAGATCAAGCGGCTCTGCTTGTGGCAAAAGGAGCTGGGTAAGGCTCTTGGGATTACGAAGCGAGAGTTCACGCCCGCGGTGATGGATGAAAAGATCGTGTCGGAGGTCGAAAAGAAATTCGGCGACCGCCTTCGCAGTGCACTTGATACGACCGGCAAAGACAAGCTTTCGAGCTATGCCGAAGTTGATGCGCTCAAGCTTGCGGTTGTGGAGAGCTATCCTGACGATCAGCCGGATGTAAGGAAGATGGCCGGTAAGGCGTTTTCATCGCTGAAGGAAAAGATCTTCCGCGAAGATATGTTGGGGAATCGCAGACGTCCGGATGGCCGCAAGTTCTCGGAGATCCGTCCGATCTCGTGCGAGGTCGGCTGGCTGCCGCGAGTGCATGGTTCGTCGCTGTTTACACGCGGTGAGACGCAGGCTATCGTTACATCTACGCTCGGGACCAAGATCGACGAGCAGTATATGGACGACATCGAGAAGGGCGAGGTTAAGCGAAGATTTTTGCTTCATTACAATTTCCCGCCTTATTCGGTTGGTGAAGCCGGTCGATTCGGCGGAACTTCGCGTCGCGAAACCGGGCATGGCAATCTTGCACGACGTGCGATAGAGCCGGTTCTGCCGGACGAAGAGGACTTTCCGTACACGATTAGGATCGTTTCAGACATTACTGAATCGAATGGATCGTCATCAATGGCGTCGGTTTGCGGCGGAATCTTGAGCCTGATGGATGCGGGGGTGCCGATCAAGCGTCCGGTAGCGGGCGTGGCGATGGGCCTGGTGATGGAAGGGAATCGTTATGCGATCTTGTCCGACATTGCCGGAGCGGAAGACCATTACGGTGATATGGACTTCAAGGTCACGGGGACCAGCGAAGGCATTACGGCACTTCAGATGGATATCAAGGTCGCGGGCATTAACCCGATGATCTTGCAGGAATCGCTTGAGCAGGCTCGCAAGGGGCGGATGCACATCCTTGAGGTGATGAATCAGGCGATAGATAAACCCCGCGAAGACATTTCGGAGTTTGCACCGCGAATTATCACGCTGAAGATCTCGCCGGATAAGATTCGTGACGTTATTGGGCCGGGCGGAAAGATGATCCGGTCGATCACGGAAGAGACGGGTGCTAAGATCGATATTTCCGATGACGGTACGGTTCTGATCGCAACGGCCGACGGCGAAGCTGCGAAAGAAGCGATCGCTCGAATCAAGGGCCTGACGGCTGAGGCGGAAATCGGCGAGAAGTATCTCGGAACCGTTTCGCGTATCGTTGATTTTGGTGCATTCGTTGAAATTCTGCCGGGTCTCGACGGGCTGCTGCATATTTCGGAGATCTCGGATCGCCGGGTTAAGGAAGTTCGCGATGAGCTGAAAGAAGGCCAGCAGATACTTGTTAAATGTATCGGGAAAGACGGGAACAAGGTCAAGCTTTCTCGGAAGGCGGTGCTGGCTGAAGAGAAGGGCAATAATGGAACGGGGGACGACGTTTAAGTTGATCGTTTCGTGATCCGAATCTTTAATGGCTCTGCATCAGCGGCTTTCAAGGTCGCTGATCAGAGCCTTCATTTCTTCCATCTCACGGCGTTGACCTTCGATGATATCATCATCACGCGAACTCGAGAATCGCTGATGTTTGTGCGTTCACTCGTTAGAATTGCGATCGAGTGGTGTGGGATCATCGCTTTCATGTATGAGACGTCTTCGACGGTGATCTGGCTACGCACGAGCCATAATGCGACGCCGAAAATGCAAACACTTGCGTGCAAGATGGCAGCGTTCGCACGCCAATTCTCGTGAGCTTTTGATGTGAATTGACTTTCGTTTCGCAGCTAGCTAGAATGTGTACAAGTGAGGTGATTTATACACATGAGAACTAACATCGAGATAGATGACAAGTTGATGAGAGACACACTCAAGATCACCGGGCTCAAGACGAAGCGCGAGGTTGTTGAAGTTGCGTTGAAGGAGTTGCTTCGAGTTCGCCGTCAGGGTGAAATGAAAAAGCTTCGCGGTAAGTTCCGGTGGGAAGGTGATCTGGAAAAGATGAGGCTGGATCAATGATCTTTGTCGATTCGAGTGTTTGGATCGACTATATAAATCGAAACAACACCCCGCATACGGAGAAGCTGGATTCGATCCTTGGTGTGCAGGGTATTGTCATCGGCGATCTGGTACTCGCGGAAGTTTTGCAGGGCTGCAGCGATCCGAGAATCTTTAAGGAAACGGTTAGACTATTTGGCCTTGCGGAGTTTGTGGTTATCGGGGGATATCGGGTGTCGTTGGCAGCGGCCCGCAACTACATTACGCTACGTTCGAAAGGTATCACGGTCAGGAAGACGATCGATACGTTGATCGCGACACGGTGTATTATCAACGACTACGAACTTTTGCATAGCGACCGTGATTTTCTTCCGTTCGAAGAGCACCTCGGCCTTAAATGCGTACTTTGACCCTTTATGTCAGCACCAAATATTGAAACTATTGTGTCGCTTTCGAAGCGGAGGGGTTTTGTTTATCCGGCGTCGGAGATCTATGGCGGGCTGGGGTCGTCGTGGGATTACGGGCCGTTGGGGGTAGAGCTTGCGAACAACATAAAGAAAAGCTGGTGGAATTGGCTGGTTTATGAACGGGACGATATCGAAGGGATCGATTCGTCGATCCTACAAAATCGGCTGGTTTGGAAGTATTCGGGGCATGAGGACACGTTTTCGGATCCGCTGGTAGATTGCCGCGAGTGTAAGTCGCGGCTGCGGCAGGACAAGCTCGATCAGGACGCGGAGGGGAAGTACGTTTGTTCGAATTGCGGTTCGACGGACCTGACGGACCCGCGGCCGTTCAATTTAATGTTTCGGACTACGATCGGTGCGGTTTCGGATGACGATGATCCGATGGCACTGGCATATCTGCGGCCCGAGACTGCTCAGGGTATTTTCGCGAATTTTGCGAATGTGCTGAACACTTCGCGGCGGAAGCTGCCGTTTGGGATCGCGCAGATCGGGAAGGCATTTCGTAATGAGGTCACGCCGGGGAATTTTATCTTTCGTACTCGAGAGTTTGAGCAGATGGAGCTAGAGTATTTCGTTAAGCCGGACGAAGCGGCGGGGGCTCACCAGGATTGGATAGATGGGTTTGATGAGTGGATAAGATCGCTTGGGATCTCGGGTGAGAATCTGAAGCATTATGAGCAATCGAAACACGAGCTGGCCCATTATGCCGAGCGGACGGTGGATATTCTGTATCGCTTTTTCCCGGAGCGTGAGGATGAAGAGAAGCAATGGGATGAGCTGATGGGGATCGCTAATCGGACGGACTATGACCTACGGGTACATTCGAAGAAGCCGGAGGATGCCGACGGGAAGCGGATCAACCCTGATTCGACTGAGGACCTCTCGTATTTTGATACCGCTACGAACGAGCGGTTTTACCCGTATATTATCGAGCCTTCGGTGGGTGTGAATAGAACGCTGCTGGCGGTGATGATGGACGCTTATACAGAACGCACGAACGACAAGGGTGAGACTCGGGTGATCATGAAGTTGACGCCGCAACTGGCTCCGATAAAGGTCGCGGTCCTGCCGCTGGCTAAGAACAAGCCGGAGATCGTCGAAATGGCAAGGCGGCTGAAGAAGGACTTGCAGCCTTCAATGCGTGCGATTTATGACGACACCGGCGGCATCGGGAAGCTTTACGCGCGGCAGGATGAGATCGGCACGCCGTTTTGCGTTACGGTGGATCACGAATCGCTGGAGGACAACGCCGTAACCGTCCGACATCGCGACACGTGGGAGCAGGAGCGTATTTCGGCTGAACAACTGAAGGGTTTCTTGCAGGAAAAGCTGGATGTATAAGTGGCTGCGGCAAGCGCGTTAGATCCTGTAACACGAGCGTCGTTTCAACACACTCCTGAACACTCCGCAGCCTACTGTGGAAAATGGCTGCCATTCCCTCTTTTTATAAGCTGCAGCGAATAACGGTTGTACAATTCGGCTAATCAACCATCTCATATAATCTAGTGTTTTGTAAAATAAAATGGTCGGAGCGAACCTGCGGGGGGCCTGATAAGGGAGGTTTTTGCGAATGAAAGCGGTGATATTGGCCGGAGGATACGGTACGCGTATCTCGGAAGAGAGCGGTGTGCGGCCCAAGCCGTTGGTCGAGATCGGCGGGCAGCCGATCCTTTGGCATATCATGAAGATCTACTCCCTGCACGGGATAAACGACTTCATTATATGCTGCGGCTATAAAGGCCATATGATCAAGGAGTATTTCGCGAGCTATTTCTTGCGGCGCTCGGACGTTACGTTTGACCTTAGAACGAATGAGATGGAGGTCCATCACACAAACGTTGAGCCTTGGAAGGTCACGCTAGTTCATACGGGGTATAGGACAATGACCGGGGGGCGTATCAGGCGGGTCGCGGAGTATTTAGGGGATGAGCCGTTTTGTCTGACTTACGGAGATGGGGTTAGCGATGTTGATCTGACTGAGCTGATCAAGTTTCACCGCGCCCAAGGGTCTCTTTCGACGGTTACGGGAGTGCAGCCGCCGGGAAGATTTGGCGTGTTCACGATAGACTCGAAAGATAACCGCATCGATCATTTCAAGGAGAAACCAAATGACGACGGCGCCTGGGTTAACGGTGGTTTTTTCGTTCTTGAACCCGGGGCGCTCGAATATATTGCCGACGACAACAGCGTGTGGGAACAGGAGCCGATGGAGCGGCTCGCGCATGACGGAATGCTCTCAGTATTTCGACACCGAGGCTTTTGGCAGCCAATGGACACGTTGCGCGACAAACAGATGTTGGAAGACTTGTGGCAGAGCAAAGCGGCTCCGTGGAGAAAGTGGAACTAATGAATGTGCTTGTTACCGGAACTGACGGTTATATCGGAACTGTAATGGGGCCGGCCTTGCTGGAGCATGGGCACGAGGTCACGGGGTTAGATACCGGGTACTATCGCGATGGGTGGATGTATCACGGCCGTCGGCGAAAGGCTCCGGCGACGCTGGATAAGGATCTCCGTGACATTACGGAAGACGATCTGCGGGGTTTTGACGCGGTAGTTCACCTCGCGGAACTCTCGAATGACCCGCTTGGGCAGCTTAATCCTTCGATCACATACCGCATCAATCATGTTGGCAGCGTCGAATTGGCTCGCAAATGCAAGGCGGTTGGCATTAACCGGTTCGTTTACGCCTCGTCTTGCAGCGTTTACGGGATCGGCTCTGATGATTTTAAGACGGAAGAGTCGGCTACGGACCCGAGGACGGCTTACGCTGAATGTAAGGTGATGGTCGAACAAGGCGTATCGGAATTGGCGGATAATGATTTTTCACCCACATTC
>JACDAK010000179.1 GCA_013695495.1 Blastocatellia bacterium
ATGCTACGCACTTCTCTTTGCCAGCCTCATCTACATGCAGCAAATGCTGGCCGCGATATCGAGGCTGCACCGTAATCGGAACATCAGGATATTGCACCGTCCACTTCTCACGCGGGATCTCCGAAAGCGTCCGCTTCATCCCCTTCAAAATAGCGGTCGTAGATTGTATTACATCCGAAATTATCGACATACACTAAGATTAGCGACCCGTGCCGTCTAACACAAACGGCGAAAATGGTCTCCTCGCAAAGCGCCGCACAGACCGCCGATCACGGGCATCAGCGGATCTGTATTGAACGGGAACGCTTTTAGAAATTTCCCTGCATCAACGATGCTGCGAAGCCCATCATGTAGAGCACCCAGATCACCACCCCGAGAAGGAGGCTGGCCGCGCCTAATCCTAATCCTACCGTGGCCAAACCTGCTCCTCCGTACGATACCGGGTCGCTTTTCGCCTTGCTTCGTGCCATAAAGCCGGTGATTATTGCCGCGATGCCGACAACGAACCAGTTGCAGCAAAGAAGGCTTAGAATTCCCAGAACAAGCGAAACGATCGCGAGCACCTGGCTCTGTCCGGCGGCCGCTGCCGGAGGAGCTCCGGGCGGTGTAAATGGTGCGTTATTCGGATTTTGCATTTTAGATTCTTTTACTCCCGGCGATCTATCCGCCTGTGACATCGGTCCACCCACAGCCGCCGGCGGCGGCGGCGTGTCGAACGGGTTTATGCTCGGCTCTTTGGCCGGCGGCTCTTGAAAATCTCGCTGCGGCAGATCGGGGCCTTTTTCGTCCGGTTGATGAGACAGCGATGAACTCGGTGCCGACATCGTCGGCGGTTTTTCCCCAAACGGTGAACGTATCGGAGGACTGGTCTTCGAATCTTCCTCCCGCTTTTCGCCCGCCGACGGTGGCGCATTGAATGGCGACGGCGGAGGCGGCGATGGTTCATTGAACCGTGGAGGCTCCGGCGGTTGTGCCCCGATCGGCGGCAAGTCAACCAGATCTTCCGCGCTCGAACCCGGCCTGTTCATTTCCGCACGGATCTCGGCTTCCGACGCGATCATCGTTTTGTTCGGGTCGTCCTCCGGAAGTTCGAGAACCTCTTCCTCTTTAACAGGCGGCTCCTCCTCCGGCTTTGAAACTTCCAGATCCTTCAATGCCGCAGCAAACTCCCCGGGACGCCCGACCATCGTCTTAAACGGGTCTAGAGATTCCTCTTCCTCAACGAGCGGAGTTCCGTCAACCTGGCAAAAACGTAGATTGTCGTCAAAAGTCTTTTCGCACGTCGGGCAGCGTTTCATAGATTATCCTGGTGAACAGAAAAAGTTGTGAAGAACTAAAAAGAAAAGCCGCGGCCAAGCGTGAGAGTTGCCATTCTCCACGGCTTTATTGACTAATCTTTATACATTGACGCCTAAACTAATTCAAGTTTGCTGAAGAAATAACTTATCTCAATAGCAGCATTCTCATCCGAATCAGAACCATGCACGGCGTTCTCGCCGATCGACGCCGCAAACTCTTTCCGGAGAGTACCTTCAGCCGCTTCGGCAGGGTTCGTCGCCCCCATCAAGTCGCGCCACGCCTTCACGGCGTTTTCCTTCTCAAGCGCCAACACAACACAAGGCCCGCTCGACATGAATTCCGTCAGTTCTTCATAAAAGCCTTTACCTGCATGTACTGCGTAAAAACCCTCAGCTTCTTTCTTCGTCTGATGGATCAGTTTCATGCCGCGGATCTTAAATCCGGTCCGCAAAATTTGATCGATGATCCTGCCATGGTTACCCGCACGCACGGCGTCCGGCTTGATAATTCCAAATGTTAATGTACTCATTTTATTAGTGTTTATGTGTCTATTCTAAATTCTGAAAACGTACTGTCATAGGATAAATGCCGCTGCCTGTCCGTGCAACTGCGGCTTATCTTAGCACCTCTTTCAGCGCCTGCCCGGTATAGCTTTTTCTCACGCGGGCCACCTCTTCCGGGGTTCCCGTCGCAACAACTTTTCCTCCGCGCGAACCCCCTTCGGGCCCGAGGTCGATAACATAGTCTGCCGATTTTATTACATCCAGGTGATGTTCGATCACGATCACCGTATTGCCGGTATCCACCAGCTTTTGCAGCACATCCAGCAGCTTATGAACATCCGCAAAATGAAGGCCGGTCGTAGGCTCGTCCAAAATATAGATCGTTTTCCCCGTCGCCCGCTTCGAAAGCTCCTTCGCAAGCTTTATCCGTTGTGCCTCTCCGCCCGAAAGCGTTGTCGAAGACTGCCCGATCTTTATATATCCCAGACCAACGTCCAACAGCGTCTCCAGCTTCTGCCTTATTGCGGGAATATTCTCAAGCAGCGGCAATGCATCTTCGATCGTCGTATCGAGCAGCTCTGCGATCGAAAGCCCCTTGAATTTCACCGCCAGCGTCTCGCGGTTGTACCTCTTTCCGCGGCACACATCGCAGGTCACATAAACGTCCGGCAGAAAGTTCATCTCTATCCGCTTCATGCCGCCGCCTTCGCAGCCCTCACATCGCCCGCCCTTGACGTTGAACGAAAAGCGCCCCGCCTTGTAACCTCGCTGCCGCGATTCCGGCAGCATCGCGTAAAGCTCGCGCATCGGCGTGAAAAGCCCGGTATATGTCGCAGGATTTGATCGCGGAGTACGCCCGATCGGCGACTGGTCTATCTCGATTATCTTGTCCACCAACTCTAGCCCTTCGACAGTGTCATGCTCCAGCGGCTCGATATTTGATCGATACACGTGCCGGTAAAGCGCCGGATAAAGAATGTCCTCAACCAATGTCGACTTGCCCGAGCCCGATACGCCCGTAACCACCGTCAGAAGCCCCAACGGAAATTCTACATTCAGATTCTTCAGGTTGTGTGCCTTTGCACCTTTCACCTTCAGTCGATTCCCGTTCGGCAGCCTTCGAAATTCCGGAACCTCGATCTTCATTTCGCCATTTAAGTACTTGCCCGTAAGTGATCGGCTTTCCCGTCTTAAATCTTCCGGCGTGCCCGCAGCCACCAGCTCGCCGCCGTGCGTTCCCGCAAGCGGGCCGAGATCGATCACATAATCTGCGTGTCCGATCGTCTCCTCGTCGTGCTCCACAACGAGAACCGTATTACCCAGATCCCGCAGCTCGTCGAGCGTCTCCAGCAAACGCTTGTTATCGCGGGGATGCAGCCCGATGCTCGGCTCGTCCAGCACATAAAGCACTCCGCGCAGCTGCGAGCCGATCTGCGTCGCCAGTCTGATCCGCTGCCCCTCACCACCCGAAAGCGTCGCCGAGCCGCGGTCAAGCGTTAGATATCCAAGCCCGACATTATCCAAAAAGCTGACCCGGTCCACGACCTCTTTCAGCACAAGGCCTGCGATCTTTTGCTCGCGAGGCGTCAGTGCGATCGATGCAAACTTCTTCGCCGCGTCAGCTATCGGAAGCCGCGTATATTCCGCTATCCCAAACCCGTCCACCCTCACCGCAAGGCTCTCCGGCTGCAGACGTGCACCGTTGCATGCCGGACACGGCACCGGCGACACAAGCTCGATCAAAGCTTCGCGTGTCTTCTCCGAAGGAGGCGTATCCAGCCGCTCCTTCATCGCCTTTAAAGCACCTTTCCAATCGCTTTCGTACTTATAGGTGCCCTGGCGGAACGTGAGCCGGAGCTTCGTGCCGTACATGAAAGCGTCGATTATCTCCTTAGGCAGATCCGCGAACGGCATATCGATCAACGCCTTTTGGCCGACGCCGACAGACTCATCTGAATTTCGCCGCCGCTTGCCTTTCTTTTTCGCGCGAGTCGTCGCCTTTGGCGGTTCCAGCGGATCGCCGTCCACGTATTTCTCAATTATCGCCATTAGAGCCGTGCGCAGGAACGTTGCCCCCGAGCGATCAGCCCCGCCAAGGAACTCCACCTTACCGGCCGGCTCGCGCGCGTCGGGTACGATCTTCGCGGCATCCAGCTCCATCACTGTTCCCAGCCCCTGGCACCGCTTACAAGCACCGTAGTTAGAGTTGAATGAGAAGGACCGCGGCTCCAGCATCGCGATATTTATTCCACAGCTGACACACGCCATCTGCTCGGAATAAAGCATTTCGTCGCCGTCGATCACCGAGACGAGGACAGCGCCTTTCGTCAACTTCAACGCTGTACGTACTGATTCCGTCAACCGCTCCGCTATCCCATCTTTGATCAGCAGCCTGTCCACGACCACTTCGATCGTGTGGTTGCGCCGCTTGTTGAGCTCTATTTCTTCATCCAGCTGACGCAATTCTCCGTCAACCCTCGCCCGGATAAATCCGTCGCGATGAAGCTTCTCAAGCTCCTTTTTGAATTCGCCCTTCCGCCCGCGGACGATCGGCGCCAATATCATCACACGCTCGCCCACCGGCAAATCCAGTATCCCGGCGACTATCTGCTCGACAGACTGCCGCGTGATGGGGTCGCCGCACTCATGACAATGCGGCTGCCCGATCGAAGAAAACAGCAAACGCAAAAAGTCGTAGATCTCCGTGACCGTACCCACCGTCGAACGCGGGCTGCGCGAAACCGTTTTTTGCTCGATAGAGATCGCCGGGCTCAAGCCCTCGATCGAATCAACATCGGGCTTTTCCAACTGATCAAGAAATTGACGTGCAAACGCCGACAGCGACTCAACATAACGCCGCTGTCCCTCTGCATAGATCGTATCGAAGGCAAGCGACGACTTCCCTGAACCCGAAAGCCCCGTTATCACCGTGAGCTTGTCGCGCGGAATATCGACATCAACATTTTTGAGGTTGTGCTGCCGAGCCCCGCGAACCGATATCTGTTTGATACTCATTACGGTGTGAAATTCCGGCTATAGCCGAAACGAGTATTTTAGCAATCGCGACGAGAGAAACAAAGCAGGTGTTAATAGCAGATGAAGATGTCCGGGCTTGCTAGCACGTTAAATGTCCCGTTTGAAGTGTCGAAGAGAAAGGCGGCGCCTTTCTC
>JACDAK010000180.1 GCA_013695495.1 Blastocatellia bacterium
GAGAAAGGCGCCGCCTTTCTCTTCGACACTTCAAACCGGACATCTAATGTGCTAGCAAAACCGGACATCTTCATTTGCTATTAACAGTTTCGATCAGGGGTGGGGTCGGTTTACGGACGAGGGCAGGAGACGTGGATGGAGAACGCTACATTTGACGGCAGGTGAACGGTGGTTGAGGTGCGAACGTCGCTAGTGTGTAAGTGCGATATGGATTAGAATACGCCGCTGTGGCGAAGACTGAACTGAAAACGAAAAAAACTGATGCCAGCGTCGCCGACTTTATAGATAGAGTTGCGGATGAGGGACGTCGGACCGATGCAATGAAGGTTCTTGAGATCTTTAAACGGGTCACACGCGAAGAGCCAAAAATGTGGGGACCATCGATCGTGGGGTTTGGGCACCGGGTACTCAAATACGATTCGGGCCGCGAGATGGACTGGATGGTTATCGGTTTCTCGCCGCGGAAGGCGAACATTGTTCTTTATCTATTTGACGGCTTCGATAAGTTTAGCGAATTGCTCGCCGGGCTTGGCAAGCATAGAACCGGAGTGTCATGTCTTTACCTTAAACGTATGTCCGATGTCGATATGGACGTTTTAGAAGAGCTCGTCAGCGCCTCTTTTGCCCATTGCAAGAAGAACTGAACCGATCGTTTCGCACCATTCCCTGCATTCGCTATAATCGTTTCTTTGCATTGAAAGGAGCGAGAAACTTGCATCACGAACTGATCCTCATCCTCGATTTTGGCTCGCAATATTCCCAGCTGATCGCCCGCAGGGTGCGTGAACAAGGGGTCTATTGCGAGATTCACCCTTTTACCTTGAGTGCCGACGAGATCGCCGCAAAAAAGCCGATGGGCGTGATCCTCTCGGGCGGTCCGTCGAGCGTGACCGATTACGACGCGCCGCGTGTTGAGGCGGAATTCTATAACAAGGTGGGAGCTCCGATCTTTGGCATCTGTTATGGAATGCAGCTTGTTGCGATCGACCTTGGCGGAAAATCAGAGCCGGCGGCCCAGCGGGAATATGGCCACGCATCGCTAAAGGTTCTCAGCGGCAAGACCGAATTGTTCAAGGAACTTCCCTTTGAGTTGGATGTTTGGATGAGTCACGGTGACCACGTGACGCAGTTGCCCGCCGGGTTCCATAAGACCGCCAGTACGGGCGACGTAATTACGGCAATTGAAAACGACGAACGCCGGATCTATGGCGTGCAATTTCACCCGGAGGTTTCGCACACACCGTTGGGCAAAGAAGTATTACGGAACTTTCTCTTCAATGTTTGCGGATGCAAGGGCGATTGGACATCGTCTCAGTTCATCAAGGAAGAGATCGAGAGGATTCGCGAGACGGTTGGGCCCGAGGGCAACGTGGTGTGCGGCCTTTCGGGCGGCGTAGATTCGACTGTTGCCGCGACGCTTGTTCACGAGGCAATCGGAGACCGGCAGACCTGCATATTCGTAAATAACGGGCTACTGCGTTACCGCGAATTTGAAGACACGCTCGAGGTTTACAAGAATAACCTCAATCTAAACGTTCGCGGCGTTGATGCTTCCAACGAGTTCTATTCTGTGCTAGCGGGCGTCACCGATCCGGAACTCAAGAGAAAGGCGATCGGTGCAAAATTCATCGATACTTTCGACGCGGAGGCGACACGCATCGGCGATGTGAAATGGCTTGTTCAAGGGACGTTGTATCCTGATGTGATCGAATCTGTTAGCCTGCGGGGGTCGTCCGTCACTATCAAGTCTCACCACAACGTCGGCGGTCTCCCCGAAAAGATGAACCTGAAGCTCATCGAACCTCTGCGCGAGCTGTTCAAAGACGAGGTGCGCACGATCGGCCGTGATCTTGGGATTCCGGAGATGATACTCGAACGGCACCCGTTTCCCGGGCCCGGCTTAGGCGTCAGGATTCTCGGCGACATAACTGCGGAAAAGGTCGCGCTGCTGCAGAAGGCTGATCGCATTTTCATCGAGGAACTTCATAATTTTGACGTTTATAAGGATGTTTGGCAGGCGTTCGCGGTGCTGCTGCCGATACAGTCGGTAGGGGTCATGGGCGATTTCCGCACGTATGAACGTGCAGTTGCGTTGCGTGCCGTGACGAGCGCCGACGGCATGACTGCGGACTGGGCACGTCTGCCACATGACCTCCTGGCAAAGGCCTCGTCGCGCATCACCAGCGAGGTTCGCGGCATCAACCGTGTCGTCTACGACGTATCTTCAAAACCGCCCAGCACGATCGAGTGGGAATAAGGGCTCAGAAACCCCTACTAAATAAGAATCCCTAATCTTTTGCTCTTGTACGGAATTTGTACGGTTGCGTCATCCGTGCGTCATATGCGCTACCCACCCTTATACCGGGGTGCCCTAAGCCTAGAGAAGTAAGGGATTTCCTCCAGTGGTATGCCATTTGCAACGAACAAGCGGTGAACGACAAAATCCGGTTCGCCACTCTTCCAGTTAGAGAGACGAACTGCTTTTGCCGATTACGGTAAAAATTAGGGGGAAATGTTATGCATAAATCAAAATTAAAAACTACAGTCCTATTGTCGCTGTTCGCAATGCTTTTAAGTGCGACCGCGATCGTGGCTCAGACGCCGCGGGCTAGCGACCGGCAGCTGCAGGCGCTTGTAGGCCAAATTCAAATGAAGACAAACACGCTGCGAACGCAGGTGAACAGAAATAGACGAAACGTTCCTGCCGCCGGTGATCAGATAAACATCTACATCACCGATATGGCACGAGCCACGGCTGACTACCGCATGAGCCTTAATCAAAGGCGCGCTACCGCAGATCAGGTTCGCGAAATTCTGCAGCATGCCGCTGGTCTCGATCAGTACATATCAATGAACGCGACAGCTCCGGCTGTTACGAATCAGTGGAACGCATTAAAGCGCGACATCAATACTCTTGCAGGGTATTACTCGATCACAAACTGGGATCAGCAGGGACAGATGCCCGGTTGGGGCGGCAATCGCGGTGGTTGGGATCGCATGCTCGATAACCGGCTGACGGGCACCTACCGGCTCAATCAGTCGCTGAGCGACAATGTCGATTCAGTATTAAATCGATCGTATTCGAACGTTGCTGTAAATAACCGTAACCGGATGCGACAGGGACTGCGAGCTCGTCTAACGGCTCCTACGGAATTAGCGATTGAGAAGCAGGGTGAGAACTTCACCGTAGCTTCGAATATTGCCGCTCCCGTTACCGTAGAACTCGATGGTCAAGCCCGACGGGAAACACTTGGTCGCCAAACGGTTACCACGACCGCATCAATGACCGGACAAACGATCACGATCAGCACCGAAGGCGACCGTGCCAATGATTTTTGGCTTACGTTTGCGGTCGACGCTAACAACCGGCTTCGTGTTACGCGAAGGGTCTATCTGGAAAACCAGAACCAGACTGTGACCGTAAACAGCGTTTACGACAAGATTAACAATTCGGCACAATGGCCGAACATTATCCAGCGGCCTGGCATGAACGAGCCCGGTCGGAACAACAACACACAGGGTACGAACGCTTTCTTTATTCCCAACGGAACTCAGGTTACCGCAGTGCTTAGAACCCCGATTGATTCGAGTTCTTCGCAGCCGGGTGATCGGTTCCAGATGGAAGTTACCTCGCCTTCGCAGTATCGCGGAGCTATTATCGAGGGTCATGTGATGGATGCAGAGGGTTCGGGACGAGTGTCCGGGCGAGCTAATCTGTCGCTTGATTTCGACACGATCCGCGTCAATAACCGGACGTATCAGTTTGCAGGTATCATTGACTCGGCCCGTGAAGCGAACGGCGGTAATATCAACGTGAATAACGAAGGAACGGTTCGCGATGATAACCAGACGACGCGTACAGTCACGCGAGCCGGTGTCGGTGCAGCACTTGGTGCATTGATCGGAGCGATAGCAGGTGGTGGTTCCGGTGCAGCGATCGGAGCGGGTATCGGCGCTGGTGCCGGTGCAGGTACGGTATTGATCCAAGGACGTGACAACCTTCGGTTAGAGCCGGGCAGCACGTTTATGATAACGGCAAGTGCCCCGCAGAACACAAACTGGCAGAATCGTTAGTCGCAGTACCGAACATAAACGAAGGGCAGGCATTTCGGTGCCTGCTCTTTTTTATTTTCTAACGTTGGATGGGTTCTTCGTCCGGATCGCTCAGAGCTCCCCCCGCGTTTTCGCGATAGATGCCGAGCAAAGTAAGGCCGCTGGCGTAGCGGATGTCCGAGATCTTCCACGCGTCATTCTGTTTTAGCATGCTGAATTCGAGGCGGACGCTCTCGCCAAAGTTATGGAAAGTAACAGGTATCGTAGCCTGTTCGCCATTGATCTTAGCGGCGCCTACCATGAACTTAGTTATTTCGAAATCTTGGCCGTCGTAAAGCGGGTCTGCGCCTATGGCGCTGATCTGATCATTCGGACGTTGTTCGTCTTTCCAGATGAGGTCTGCGAGCGGCCTTGCGAAGAACTTGTCGATCACTGCTCGGCTTCGCTCGAAAAAGGGGCCCTTTTGCGCGTCGTGAGCTTTATAAAGCGTGGTGATAACAGCCTCGGGCCTTTCAACGGGGGCGACCTCGCCCCCCGCTGCGGCCGCGGGCAGCGAAGGTGTTGCCGCTACGGCCGCGTTTGCTTCCGGCTCAACTCTTGGGGAACCGGCGTCTGCCGTGCATCCGGTGAAAGTGATCGCGAGGGTAAGAAGAACTATTTTACTGTTCATAGTTAACATTATTCGGCGGGGACGTCGGTGAGGTCAAACCTCAGCCGCGTTTTTGAGTTCGGCGAAAAGGCGCGCAAAATCAGGCAGCTGATAGTTCGCGTTGAGGCCGCTAGGGTTGGGAAGCAGCCAGATTTTTGTATTGCCGATCATTCGCTCTTGCGGCCCGAGCTTTCCCTTTGGCTCACTGAACGCCGTTCGATACGCGGTCATCGCCAATACGGCGAGGATCTTAGGCTGAAACTTTTCGACCCGCTTCACGAGCTGCTGACCGCCCGCGACTATTTCTTCTTTTGTCAGTTCAGAAGCCGTAGCAGTCGCCCGGCGGCAAAAGCCAGTGATTCCGTATCCCATCTCAAGCAGCTCGTGCTCTTCTGAGGGGTCCAGCTGTCGGTCCGTCAGTCCCGAAAGATGAAGCGCCTTCCAAAATCTATTTCCCGGCCGTGCGAAATGGTAACCGGTTGCAGCCGAATAGAGCCCGGAGTTTATACCGCAAAAGAGGATCTTCAAGCCGGGAGCGATGAGGTCGTCGTTGGTCCGGTTGCGGGCCTCCATGAGATCGCGTTTTGTGGGTCTAGATTCCGGCATTCGCGTGATCAGGATCTGAGCATCTCCCGCCACGCCTCGTAGATCATGACCATGGCGAGGGTGTCGAGCTCGCAGTATTTCAGCAGCGCCGCCGAGATCGCGCCGCGTTCATAATCAGACATATCTTCGAATTGCAGCCGGGCGTAGGCCGTCATCGCGGCACCGCCCTCTTTCAGTTCGTCGTCATCGCCGCTGAGGAGCTCGAAATCTCGGTCGGACACGTCCTCGAACATCTTCGGAAGAAGGTCATACGGGTCGAGTATACGACCGTTTTCAGATCTGATCCATATCCAGTCTTTGAAGTTCTTACTGAGAATGCCGGCAGCATTTCCGTAGATCGGCTGCGAGTATTTTTGCTGCAGGTATTCGGACGAGTTCAGTACCGCGGGAAGCACCTTCTTGATCGAGTTTGAGCCCTTCGTGAATGGGTCGTAATAATGACGCTTTACAATACGGCACATGTCGATCATATTGCGTTCGCCTTCCCATTCTTCCACGTGATCTTTCTTTGATTTGGTGATGGTCCGGATGAAGGTGAGAAGCTCGTCAGCGTCTGCGGGCGGCAGCTCATCTTTTGTGAGCTGGGCGTAGATCATGTTCAGATACGTGTTCTCATGGTCGGCAAATCTGAAGATGCTGCCGTTATCGGCCTGCAGTTCCGAACGAAGAGCACGAACGAAATCGTAGTTTGGGAATTTGCCTGGTTCAACGTTCAGGTATTCGCCAATGTGTTCGACGCGGCCGTCGTCGTAGGCGATGTGATGCGAATACTGAAACGCGATGCCCTCATATGGGCGTCGGCCTTTGTTGAAGGGAATCGCGGCCATCGAGGTTTCGAAATCGATGAAATGGAGCGGAAATCGCCATTTGCTGAATTCGGCACTAAGGCCGTCGCGGTCGAGCCACGGCGTGGCGTCGCCGTCTCGAGCTTTTTCCACCTGAAGCCATTGGCGTGCGGCTTGCGAGATGCCCGGTTTGCCATCCCCTGTCGGCGAAATGTCCGCTTCGGTCAGCTCACGCATTTTAATCCGGCCCTCTTCAAAGAGTTTCTGCTTGCGCGAGCTCGAGAAATTCCAAACATCAAGAACCGTGGGCTCGGCGAGATCATTTTCTGTCCAGCCAAGAGCCTCACTCCAGCACTGTTGGTAACCGTCGAGCTTTCCGGCCGCGAGGTCCTCAGCCGAAGCTCGAAATTCACAGCCTTTGCAGATGACGTTCGGCCGTGGGGTGATACGGGTGTCTTCAGCGTAGCTCTCGGCGTAGAAATGGGCACGTTCGATGAATGACCGGCCCAACTCGTCGGCACCGTCCGCGGTATTGTAGATCTGCTCGCAGGCATCATCCACGTTTACCCGGCACAATATAGGCGGAGTGAGGTCTTCGGGTAGTACGGGGGCAACAACGATCGTTCGCTTTCTGCCATTTGCATCGGATTTTACATGGAACTTTTGGTTGAGTCCGTCCGTGGGGCAGCGTGCCGATTTGTCCGCCATCATCAGAAAAGCGTTGACAGAAAAGTCAGGAAACGCGCTGCTGAGGACATATTTCTGAAATGCCACGTCAAAAAGATATGTCTTCCAGCCGGCAAGGATGCCTCCGCTTTTCTTGAACAAGCTGTCGGCAGAACCGTCGAACGATTTTGATTTAACCTCAATGAGGTCGAAGTGATCGCCCTTCTTCACGAGCACATCTACTCGGATGAAGAAGCTTTCGAAGGCGATCGCGGCTTCGAAGATAGTAACGTTGTCGGCCATTAGAAGCTCGTTGGTTTGGGCAAGAGCCTCATCGTAGGCCAGGGCGTCTACCGACACTCCGCCCGGAAAGTGATGTT
>JACDAK010000314.1 GCA_013695495.1 Blastocatellia bacterium
TACCATAACCGGTCGTGCCGACATACAGACTCGGACTCCCCGCCCAGAAGCCGTAAAGCACGGCGGTCACGATCAGAATGAATGCCTGCACGATCGCCGCGTTGCGGAGAAAGATCACGAGCCGTCCCGAACTGCCGCGCAGCGCCAAACCAAACGACAGCAGCAACGTGCCCAGCGGAATGAATATCGAGGCATACGGAAGTATTGTGTCGAGCTCTGCAACCTTCGCCCTCGGTACGATGAAAGGCGTGAATGCCGAAGGGTCATACATCCAGAAGCTGAGCGTAAGCAAGACTGCCGCAGCGACGGCGATGAGCGAATATTTTATCGCTTTTCCCCAGCCCGCGTTTCTCACAAGCACTGAAAACAGCAGCGGGAACACGAACGCAAAATTTGACCGCGAGGACAGTGCCATACCTACGCACACTGCAGAAACAACACGCTCCCATTTTGCACCCTCCGGGCGTGAAACGGCGGAGTACATCCACCACATCGCGAGCAGTACGTAGATCGAATTTGAAATGTAGTCGCCGCCGGTCGCGAGCCCTTGCCAAACGCTCGGGCTGAGACCTACGACAACGGCTGCAAACACAACGGCATAACGCGCGTCCCCGATCGCCCGGCGCATGGCCAGGTACAGCCCACCAAGCCAGAAAACGTTTTGCAACGCAATTAGGTTGGTGACGACGAAAGGTATCGCGAGGATCACGGCCCCCGGCATGGGCGACAACGCGTTTCCAAGATACGTCTTGGCGTAATACGGGTATCGGCCGGAAACTAGCTCTCCGGCGGCGAGCATCAAAGCATCGTCGGCATCACTGCCCGGCCCGAATTGCCCGGAGTTTGCATATCGGTAACCAACTAATGCTGCAATCGTCACTGCGACGAAGAAAAGGCCGGCTAGAATATCTGCGGCCCTTTCCGATACGAGATCAGCAAACGCAGGAATTAACCAGTAAACCACTACAAGAACCGCGATAAAGGCGAATAGCGTAAAGCCGATGGTTCCCGTCCAGCCAAGGTACTTCGCGACTGTGTCTAACGAAGCGAACGCCGCCACCGCGGCGAGTGCGAAAACGAAACGCGGTTCGGGCGTTGGCCTTTCGATCATCCTGCAGTTTTTAACGTGTGAATGAAGAGAAAAAGGCCGGGAAGCGCTTCCCGGCCCAAAGGATTTATGCGTTGGAGCGACCGAGGACCAGTCGGAGAAGCACTAGAAGAATCACCGCACCAATAATGGACATGATCCAACCGGCGGCGTAATCAGCTCCGCCCCAGAGAGCTGAGCCAATGAAAGTTCCCAGAAACGCTCCTGCAATACCGACGACGACCGTAACCAGCAAACCGAGAGCACCATCAGGCAAAGCCTCTTTGCCCGGGAGCACGAACCTTGCTATAACTCCGACGATCAATCCGACGATCACTGTGCCAATCAATGAAAACATAGATATTCTCCTTTCTTTTAATTTGGTCTTTCGGGATGTCTATTTGTACTACAACCCGCAAGATTTAACAATCTAGAATTCGCAGCATCAAACATGCGTCTTACGATGCGCAAAAAGACGAAGCAGCCCGTTTATCGCGAGGTGCAAGATCATATAGCAGACAATAGCCACGATGATCGGCAACGCGAGCGTGAATCCTTCCGCCGTCGTCGGGCTCGCTACAATTCCTCGAAACGGCGCGTAGAACGGGTCGGTGACACTCTTTATGAATTGGACGAACCCTGCACTTTCGCGGGCAGCAAACAGCTCAAGCAGCAGCCTGATCGCGAGAATGCTATAAACCAGCATGAAAATGTAATCGACCACCTGTGAGATTCTTGCGGTAAAGCGCCCGCGTTCGACCTCACGTTCAGTGTCGACAACGTCATCAACCGCTCGCTGCCGCATACCTGACGCAACATCTTCTATCTCGCGAGCCTGCGTTGGAGCTCCCCGGTCAGCCCGCGCTGCGATCTCACCGCCGACGTCGGACTGCACAGAGGTTTTTACCGCCTCGTAGTTTGCTGCACGCTGTGCCTCATCTATCTCAAGTTTATCGTCAGTCATCTTTGCCGTTCTCCTGTTCGATCTGAGTTTTGATCTCTTCGTAGCCGGACGGCGTCTCTTCATACTCCAGAGCGCCGGCGTTGTCCCGTTCATCCGGGTCACCCTTCGTCTCGTCGCCGCGAAGCACACGCCGCTTTATCTCATCCTTGCTCGCAGTCCCGGCTTCGCGGGCAATTTCATCGATAGAAAAATCGTTCTCCCTGTCTCCTTGCATCTATTCCTCCTATTGAACTGGTCTAGCGATCACATTGCAATGCATATGCCACTACCCGAACCCTATTATGCACTGTTTTGATACAGATCATTGAATCGAATTTAGGTGTTCGTTGCTTATTAACCCGCGTATTCGCTTGAACTTAGCCTTACTTATCGGTACATCGTCTTGGCACCCGATTTGCAGTAGACAGCACGGTATTGCTCCCAGATTGCAGAGTATACAGGAGGAACTTTATTCATGTCAGAAGAGAACAATGTTGGAAATAATTTGATATGGGCGATCGCGATGATCATCATTGTTGCGATCATCGCAGGGGCATTTTATTACGGTGGATTTATGGGAGGAACCGATAGAAAAGAAGTAGATGTAGAAATTAAGGTACCTGGCGTTTCAAATAATTGATGAGACGACCAGCGACGAGAAAAAGCCTCTGAGAATCTCAGGGGCTTTTTCTTGTTTGCCTTTAAGGACCGTTTCCGGCTATATCCTTTCTTCCAGATTGTGACGCTTGATCATCCCGTATAACCTCGGGCGATAAAGGCCCAGCAGATTAGCGGCGGCCTGCTTGTTTCCGCGAGTTCGTTTCAATGCAGCTAGCACGACACCGCTCTCAATGTTACCGAATACATCGTGCTGCTCTGAGCTTTCGTCCGGCTCCGGCAGCTTGTCGACTATCAGCTTGCCGATCTCTTCGAAAAGCACGTCTTCACCCTCTTCGAAAGACGGCAGCATAGTACCGCCCCCATTCGTAGCAACTGAAGCGACCGGAGCGTCCGGAGAATACGGGATCTCGGGAACGGTAAAGATCGTGGATGCGTGCAGCGGCGGATCGCTTTCGTCATACTGGATGTCCATCCGCTCGATCTTCCCGGACTTGCTCAGCAGGACCGCACGCTCAATCACGTTCTGAAGTTCGCGCACGTTACCGCGCCAACTGTAATTGAGCATCTGGTCATATGCCGACTGCGCAAACGAAACGTTGGGCCGTTGGTATTTTTCCGAGTACACCTGCAGGAAATGCTCGGCGAGCATCGGCACGTCTTCCATTCTCTCGCGGAGCGGCGGAATCGGGATCTCGATGGTGTTGATCCTGTAATAAAGATCCTCGCGCAAGTCGCCGTTCTTGATCGCTTCAAACGGGCTCCGGTTAGTCGCGCAGATCAGTCTGAAATCCGCTTCCTGCGGTTTGTCGCTACCGACCCTGTGATACACTTTTTCCTGAAGAACACGCAGAAGCTTAGGCTGAAGCTCAATGGGCATTTCGCCGATCTCATCCAGCAGCAAGCTTCCGCCCTGTGCCTGGCCGATGAATCCCGTCTTGTCGGCATGTGCTCCGGTAAACGAGCCCTTAGTGTGGCCAAACAGCTGCGATTCGATCAGATCTTTCGGAAGTGCCGAGCAGTTTACCTTTACGAATGGCTTTTCCGAACGATGGCTCTTGTAATGTATCGCGTTCGCGATAACTTCTTTACCCGTGCCCGACTCACCCAGAATCAGAATGTTAGCGTCGGACGATGCAACATTCTCGATGATCTCGTAGATGTTCTGCATCGCATGGGCCCCGCCGATGATGCCCTCATAAGAAGTCTTGCTCGAAAGCCTACCTCGCAACTCTTTGATCTCGGCTGCCTGACGGGCGTTGATAACGGACTGATTTTTCGTTTCGACCGCGTTACGGATAACAACAACGAGCTTTTCAAAATCAACCGGTTTCGTTATGTAATCAAACGCCCCAACCTGTATTGCCTCAACTGCCTTTTCGGTAGAAATATCACCCGTGACGACAATGATCTCTGTTTCGGGCGAGATCAATTTGGACTGTTTCACCATCTCTATTCCGTTGATGTCCGGAAGATTGAGATCGGTGAGAATGACGTCGTATTCCCCTGCCTTGGCGTGCTCAAGCCCTTTCGCACCCGTACCGGCAGTCGTAACGTCAAAGTTCTCCGACTTTAACTGGTAGTTGAATAGCTCGAGAGTGACTTTGTCGTCATCGATTACAAGAGCCTTATTTGGCATATTTGTCTCCGGTCCCCGTGAAGTATGATTCATTGCATTGTATCAAACGAATACACAAAACGGCATCATTCCTGCTAGGGACTTCTGGTATTCAAAGCTTGATCACGCGTAGCGGAACTAGTCGTGACTTTCATCGTTTACGTCAAAGCTCTCGTGACTAGCGGCGACGTCTGCCAACGAATAAGCCAACAATTAGTCCGAATATTCCGGCAATAGCAAGGCTCAGTTCCGGCTTCTCCCCTACTTTGGCGGTTATATCACGCCGAGTCGCAGCGAAATCAAAGTCCTTGACGTAATCTGACGATCTTTCAAGTTTTTCTGCCGCTTTGTGTCCGAAGTAGTTGATCTTTTCGATCGCGTTGTGAGCAGCCTCATTCACCCGGTCAGCTTTTTCAGCTAAAACATTCTGGGCGATATCTGCCTTGTCATGAACAATATCCGCGGCGCCTGCAAATTTATCCGCAACCGTTTCCTTGAATGGTGTTCCGTCGCGTTCCGAGCCTAGTGAGGGCACATTTTGTGTACCTTTCGAAAATTCACCTTGTTTATCTTGTTCGCTCTGCTGAGCTCTAGTTCCTTGCATAAGTATTTTCCTCCGTGATGTGTCTATGCAGGTGTCCGCAATGCCCGTGCCATTTATTTGACATTTCGGTAAATTGGAGTAATAAACGGGTTGTGAGGACGAGCGGCTCAACTCTAACCGTGAATGGATTAATTTGATACATTATAACCGACAGGCCTTCCCGAAGCTAATTGCCCGAAAACTGTATTGCAACGATACGATATTCTTCCCGTAATGGCGGCGGCCGACTGGCTGCGATGCCCCTAAGTCTTTATTTATCAACGAATCAGCAGTTCGGCACGGCAATTGAATAAACCACCCACAGGTAGTAATATTTTTTCGAAATTAAGGGGGATTAATCATGTTAGAAACAATTATAGTTATCGTTCTGGTGCTTTGGCTCATTGGCCTTATAGCAGGTCAGACTTTCGGCGGAATACTTCATACGCTGCTTTTAGTAGCTCTGGTAGTTTTCGTGATCAGATTGTTAACTGGACGTCGGGCCGTATAGAACGCGTGACCAAGAACTTTGGGCCGGTCGGCGGATCGGCCTTCCAATGCTAGAATAACCTCGTTACAGTTAGTTTTGTATCGGGGTTTTTCTGCTGATTTACCTGCAGACTTTGCTAAGATGGCCGATTCTAATCAAGTTGACCCGCCCGAAGGCTCCACAACACTCCCGCGTGAGGTTTTCGAGAGGATATTTGACCTTTATGCTGTGCTCGACGGTAAAAGTAGAATCCTACAGCTTCACGGAGCTATATTTAGTCGCACCTCTGTTGATCCAAGCCCGTTGAGCGGTCAGCAATTCAGTGAAACCGTATACTGGCAAACATCTGAGAACAACTCGCGAATGATCGCGGCCTCGATCGTAGATGCGTTGCGCGGAAAAAGTGTTAAAACTGTGCTCGATTTCCGAATCAGTGCGAAAGAGCATATCCCGATTGAGTTGAGTTTCGTACCGGGCTCCGAGCCGGACAATAAAGCCCGGGTTTACGTCTTTGGTGAAGCCGTCACCGTAGAAAGAACTAAGAACGAGCAGGCTTCCATCGATGGCGACAGGCTGCTCTCGGCCGCTGACAATGCGGAGATCGGATTGTGGTTTTGGGACTTTACAAATAACAGGATCTTTTCGACACCGCGCTGCAACGAACTCCTAGGGCTTCCGCCTTATGGGACGATCTCGCACGAAGCCTTGCTGAATGCGGTCCACCCCGACGACCGTGAGTACGTTGACGAATTTCTACGCGAGTCGCGAGCTTCAGGGACAAAATACGAAGAAGAGTTTCGCGTTGTTTATCCGGATAACAGCGTCGACTGGATCTCCGTTGAAGGAAAATCCACGTTGGGCGGCTCGGACACGGCTACGGAAATGATGGGCATTATTCGTAAGGTGACCGACGAGAAGCGTGCGGCGACTGAACTCGCGAAGGTCTATGACCGGGAAAAACGCGCTCGCGACGAAGCCGTTGAAGCGAACCGAGCGAAGGATTTCTTCCTAGCGTTCGTTTCCCACGAGCTGCGTGCACCGCTAAACGCGATCCTCGGGTGGTCGAAGATCCTTCTGACCAAGAAAGTCGACGACGAAACGCGAAAGAATGCGTTGGAAACGATCGAACGGAGTGCGAGGATACAGGCGAAGCTTATAAACGACCTTGTCGACTCGGCCCGCGTCGCCTCCGGCAAACTCCGGTTGGAGTACCGGCCTACTAATCTTTTCGACCTTATCCACGGCTCGTGCCAGGCTCACAGCCCGGCCGCAGACGCCCGAAACATCGACCTTAAGTTCACGTCCGAGGAAAAAGAAGTTGTCGTCTTCGGCGATGCTAATCGGCTTCAGCAAGTGTTCGGCAACATCATCGCAAACGCTATCAAGTTCACTCCCGACGGTGGGAAGGTACATGTGAGCATGCGGGTCGAGGATAAGCATGCGATCACTGACGTTGTCGACAACGGCAGGGGCATCTCGCCGGAAGTGATGCCAAACATCTTCCGCCAGTTCTCTCAGGGAGGGCCGGCGGCAAACAAAAACAGCGCAGGGCTGGGCTTAGGACTCTCGATCGCGAAGGTGCTTGCCGAACGACATGGCGGGGTTATCTCTGCCGAAAGCGAGGGTTCGGAAAAAGGTTCGAAGTTCACAGTGAGCCTTCCCCTCACAAAGCCGTCGGCGGCGACAATGACCGAGTCTTCGGCTGAGATCCAAAGCACGCTGTATGCCTTAAAGGATCGTTTTGTGATGGTAGTCGAGGATGACCCCGATTCGCGGGAAGTGCTTCAACTTTTCCTTGAAGGCCACGGAGCGAAAGTTAAGACCGCGACTGACGGGCTCTCCGCCCGAAAGCTGCTTGCTGACACTTCGAACGGTCTGCCCGACATCATTATCTCAGACCTTGCCATGCCGGAAGAGGACGGTTACACGCTGCTCTCAAACATCCGGGCCCTTGACGCAAAACATGGCGGAATGATCCCGGCGATCGCCCTGAGTGCGTTTGCGACCGCAGAAAGCCGAGAGCGGGCGTTCAGAGCGGGATTTCAAAAATATCTGACCAAGCCCTATGAACCTGACAGCTTGATCGCTGAAATTCAGGGGCTCGTCTCGGTGATAAATGAGAACGGCGTTCACTGAGAACGCCGTTTCGCTATTTTAATCGTCAATCTCGTCTGCCGGCGGATATCTCGTATGCCTTCTTCAGCAGGCTTACGAACTCCGACCGGTATCCCGTTGCATCCGCACCCTGCCCCGCACGCGCCAATTCTGACGCGGAAGGATATGCCGCACCACCCTTGTAACGAGAATCGCGAAGCAGCAGGCCAAATTGCGCGACCGATGCGGCAAATTTCATGTTCGCTGACGCCGCTCGGATGTTTGCGATCGAATCCGTAACGCCCATCGTAAGGAGCTTGCTCACATCGCCGTCGGGCTGCTGGTATCGGAGCTTCACGGTTGCGAGCTCAGATGTGAAATTCCCTCTCGGCTCCCGCACTTCTGAATATTTGAGTTCGATGCCCGAGTTGTCGACCTTTACACCGGCAGGCACGATCTCGTACAACGCTGTGACCGAATGGCCGGCTCCGATCTCGCCCGCATCCTTTGTGTCATCCGCAAAATCCTGCGCCGCCAGCATGCGGTTCTCATATCCGATCAGCCGATATCCTGCGACCTTTGCCGGGTTGAACTCGACCTGGATCTTCACGTCCTTTGCTATCGTGTAAAGCGTGCCGGCGACTTGCTCGCCCATAGCCCGACGGGCTTCGTCACGGCTGTCGATGTAAGCGTAATTGCCGTTACCCTTATTTGAGAGGGTCTCCATCATCGAGTCATTCAAATTTCCGCGTCCGTAACCGAGCACCGAAAGAAAGACGCCGGTCTTGCGTTTCTCTTCGATCATCTCGACCAGTTCGTCGTTGCTCCGCACTCCCACATTGAAATCGCCGTCGGTTGCGAGGATGACGCGGTTGTTTCCCCCGCGGATGAAATTATTTGCCGCGACGGTGTACGCAAGCCGGATTCCATCACCGCCGTTAGTAGAACCGCCTGCCTCGAGGCGCCCGAGCGCGGCAAGTATCTCGCCTTTCTTCGAGACGGACGTGGACGGAAGCACGAGGCCACTCGAACCGGCGTACACCGCGATGGCTATACGGTCATTTGGCTTGAGCTGCTCGACCAGCATCCGAAGGCTCTCTTTGACGAGCGGGAGCCTGTCGGGCATGTTCATAGATCCGGACACATCTATAAGGAACACAAGATTTGTCGGGGGCGTCTGCTCCATGGACACTCGCTTGCCCTGCAGGCCGATCTTTAGAAGGTGATGCTGCGGGTTCCAGGGGCACGATGCGGCCTCAGTACTAACTGAAAACGGCACGTCGCCCATCGGCTGCGGGTAGTCGTAATCGAAGTAATTGATCATTCCTCAATGCGGACCGAGTCTTTCGGCGGCATCACGCCGTCGTTGATGAAGCGACGGACGTTTGCATATGAGGCAGTATCAACATCGATCGAGAAGGTAGAAAGGGGCGCGCGGCGAGTCTCGAGAAATGGATTTTCTTCGATCTCCGCGTAGCGGTCGCCGCCTTCGCCCCTGTCAAGCTGACCGCCGGCGCCGCTTCCGTAAACCTCGGGGGCCACGGCCATGCTCATGTTGGCCATTGTATTTGCCGTAGCCGGGTATGGAGCCGACACATTAGAATTCGACGCAATTTCTTTTAAACTGCTGTCGCCGCACCCCGACAGAACCAGACCCAGAAATAAACAGTGCGCCGTTGCCCGAAACCGAATAGAAGCTGACATTTTCATAATTCCTCCGTTTAAAGTTTTAAGACCCACCCTCGTTTGGAAAAAGAACGAGGATGGGTCATGAACCTTGCACGGCTCGAAGAATTATTTCATCTTCTTTGAATTGCGGCCGTGGGAATAGAGCACCTGAAAGGGCTCAGAGAACTCGACGGTATCCTGATGACGGATAAGCGGGACATCTGAAACTGCTATCTCGGAGTAGTAGTTTTCCGAGGGATCGATCGGACTTCCCGCCAGATCACTTTCAAATTCGACGATCGCAAAACGTTCGCCCTGAAACGGAGCGGTGACAGTTTTGTTGCCGAGAAAGAGCTGGCTTCCCCGCCCTGTTCCAGTCAGGACGCGTTGGGTGAGATAAAGATCGGCGGGCGGCGAACCGAACCCGTTCCATCTCACGGAGACCCGCGAGATCATCTTTTGGCGGTCGCTGTCGTACTGAACGGCCTCAACCTTGAACGTTAACGGCTTCTGCACGGCGGGCGGTAGTGCGAAACAATCCTTTGGCTCGGTGTAAATGTGTGTCGGCAGCCGCAAAATAGAAAGCGCTCCGAAATAGGCGAACGCGGCGATGGTAAGAACAATGATCGATGTAAAAAGTGCAAAACCTGCGAAATGTTTCTTCATGACAAACTCCCCCTACTCGATTGAACGCAAATTGCCGAGGCCGCTTGCAGACTTAAGTTAATAATAGCGGAAACGTCGGAGAAGCAGAAACTTTTTTCGCCGAACCGATCATTGTTGTCCTCCTTATCGAAATTCGATCGTACGAGCGAGCGAGGGCAGACAATTTAACGCCACGATCCGAGCCTGATCATCGCCGACACGCAAGATGCTGACGGAGCCGGGAAAAAGCTCTAGACGCGTGAGATGATCTAGATGCATGCCCGCGTAATGAACGATGACAGATCTCAGCGGGTCACCGTGCGAGACGACGGCGACGGTGTGCCCCGCGTGCTTGCGTCTTATGTCTTCAAAGGCGGAAACCATTCGCTGCTGCACATCAAGTATGGTTTCTCCGCCCGGCATCCGGGTCGAACTCCGAAAGGTGTTGAACAGCTGCCATTGTCGGATCGCGTTGAGATCAGCAAAGCTCTTGCCCGTGAACTCACCGAAATCGAATTCGTTAAGCCCCTCATGAACCTCGACCGGGCTGTTTGTACGGTCGCTTATAAGCTTCGCAGTTTCCCTAGTGCGTTCAAGCGGGCTGGAATAGATCCGTGCGATCGCGATGCCGGCAAGCATCTCCGGCAGCTCACGAGCGTCGTTTCTTCCCTGTTCGCTCAAGCTCATTCCGGCACCGCGGCCTGCGAGTGTGCCGTTAACAAGAGCGTCGGTCATCGTATGGCGGATCAGTAAGAATGTTGTTCCGTCGATGCTGCTGCCTCCTTTGCTAATGCCGGTGTTGTTCCTGCTTCGAACAGATACGCTTCGAGCTCAGCTGCCCTGTGTTCGTCCGTGTGCTGGCGGAGTACGCGCCGGCGGGCACGTACTCCCACAGCGGCCCTCTCACTCTCTGATGTGTCGTTTAGTATCCGCATAACATCTTTCTCAGCGACTAATGAATTCTATAGCGACAGTGAACGAGACACGTTCACACTTGCCTTATCCATTTGAGCACTTCGGGGAGGGTGGCGCGTTTTCCGTACATCAACATCCCGACGCGGTAGACGCGTGAAGTGAGCCAGACCAGGCCGGCGATCGCGATCGAATTGACGGCCACCGCGAGTAGTATGTGCCAGAACGGGGGCATTTCGGCGAGTATTCTGACAGGCATTGTAATGGGAGAAAAGAATGGCGCAATCGATGCCCAGAATGAAAGCGAGCTATTCGGATCGCGCATCACGGCGAAGCTTAGATAGAAGCCGACCAGTAGTAACATAATAGGCGGAAAAGCAAACTGGCCGCCTTCCTGAACCGACGTTACCATCGAGCCGATGAGGGCGAAGATCGCCGCGTAGGTGAAAAATCCGACCAAAAAGAAGATCAGAAAATAGACGATCATCAATGGAGTGATCGGCGGGACTGAGGCGACGAGCGGGGCAAGATCAGATTGAAAAGCGAGAAAGCTGATCAGAACGGCCGCAGTCAAAACCCAAATACCCAGCTGCGTCAGGCCCGCCATTCCCACGCCAACAAGCTTGCCCATCATCAGTTCGAAGGGCCGTGCGGATGAAAAGAGTATCTCAGCTATCCGAGTCTCTTTTTCTTCGACCACAGCACCGAGTATCGCCTGGCCGTAGATCGCGAGCGTCACGTAGATCATCAGCCCGATTATCAGCGAAGCGATCATTAAACCGCTCGTGTCCTTATCCTCACCGCGGTCGTCGATACCCTTCGCGTCGAAGTTAACATTTCCGCTTAACTGCGCTAGCCGCTCTTCGCTTATGTCGGCATTCGCGAGCCGCTGCGAGCGCACGGCCCGGTTGAGTGCATTGCGAAAGCTGTCGTTTGTGACGATGTCTCCCGCGCGACGCGAACGGAACTCGAAGCGTGCATCAGATGCCTCAATGTCGGTGGGAATGATGAGAAACGCGTCTATCTCGCCACGTATTATCATCGACGTCAGTTCGCTGCGGACGGATTCAGCCGCACGTCCGGTTGAGTCGAACTCCGTAAAGATGAAAGCTTCCTGGAACTGCTCGGCGGTCCGGTTGAGTTGCTCATTCTGATCCGTCGAGATGTTCGTTACGGCGTCGCGTGCGGCCTCACGCCTGCGTTCGGCGAGCCTTTCAGTAGATAGATTCTCGCGCAATCGCGGCGTGATGTTGCCCGTAGGGTCAACGATCGCGATACGCGTCGGTTCGCCCTTGATCGAAAAGATGAGCGCTGGGACCACTGCGAAACCCACGGCGAGCAGCGGCAACAGCATCGTGCCGATCAGGAACGACCATTTCAGGACGACCTTCTTGTATTCGTGTTTTACTATCGCCAGAAACTTGGTCATGCCGCTCCCCTCACTTTTTCGATGAAAATGTCGTTTAAGCTCGGTTCGGTCCGTTCGAATCTGGAAACGATAACACCGGACTCTACCATTCGCCGCAGCACGTCTTGTGGGTCGACGCCCTCGGCAAGGTGCAGTTCTTGAGCGTCCGAATGCGTCACTACACGTTCGATGATCGACGCATCGCCCAGAATCGCATCTGCATTGGTGCCGCGAAATGCTATGAGGTTCTGCCCATAGCTTTCTTTGATCTCGCGAAGGCTTCCCGACACGACCTTTCTCCCGCGATTGATCAGGACGATGTCATGACACAGGCGTTCCGCCGTTTCCATCAGATGGGTCGAAAAGATGATCGTCTTCTCGTTTGATTTAAACTCCGCGAGGACGTCGATCATGAACTCGACGTTTATCGGGTCGAGCCCGGAGAACGGCTCATCAAGTATCAGCAGGTCGGGATCATGCAAGACCGTCGCGATGAATTGGATCTTCTGCTGCATCCCCTTTGAAAGGTCCGACGTCTTTTTCTTCTTCCATTCGCTCAGCTCCATACGGCCGAGCCATTTGTCGATCCGTTCATCCGCAACCGACTGCGACACACCCTTGAGCGCGGCGAAATAGCGGAGCTGGTCGACGACCTTCATTTTCCGGTAAAGTCCGCGTTCCTCGGGCAAGTATCCGATACGGTTCTGAAGGCCGGACGACATCCGCTGGTCAAACAGCGTGATAGAACCTTCATCCGGCGCCGTAATGCCGACTATCATCCGGATCGTGGTGGTCTTCCCTGCCCCGTTCGGACCAAGGAACCCGAAGATACGTCCCACCTTTACGTCAAAAGAGAGATCTTCCACGGCGGCGAATTCGCCAAAACGTTTGCTGACGTTCGATATTTTTAAAGAGATGGCGGGTTGCGATATGTCGAGCATTTGTTCAAATAAAACAGGCGGAGCCCATCGGGTGACAGAAGGAATATGATAGCACGCCGGCCGCGATCTTCCCTGCTACCCGCAGTGTGGACATTCGTGTGGTCGAAGACTGCATCGAAGAACGCAATCAGCCTAAGGTCGAACCGTTTCGACGAACTGGAAGAACGCGTTTTCAATACCACCGCCGGCAACTATTCGGTGCTCGCCGATATCATGGACCACCGCCGCAGCGTTGCCCGGCTGCGACGGATCTCGGCACGCCAACGCGAAGTGCTTTATCGCATTTCGCACGGTGAATTTCCGCAGATCCCGCCCGAGGTACTTCCGTTTTATCGGGACGTTCATGACCACCTGCTGCGCGTCACCGACCTGACGGAAAGCTATCGAGACCTGATCAGCGGCCTGTCGGACATCCATCTTTCCATGATGGCGAACCGAACGAACGACGTGATGAAGACCTTAGCCGTGGTCTCGGCGATCATTCTGCCGCTTTCGCTCATTGCGGGAATTTATGGGATGAATTTCGAGAACATGCCGGAGCTCGGAACACCTCATGGGTACTTTGCGACGCTGGGAGGAATGGCGTTTTTGACCGCGGTTTTGCTGCTCTATTTCTGGAGAAGGGGCTGGATATTTCAGCGGGACGAAATGAGAGCAAAGGAATCGCGTGAAGCTCTTGCGGCTGATGATCTATAGCTGTTCGAGAAGGCGTTCGACCTGAAGATCGCCCAAACCGTAAACGCCCGCACGCTTCTGGAATTCGGGGAAAATGCTTTCGATGTCGGAGTGGCCCGACGCCTTTAATTCGGCGACGATCTCTGTGGGCCGCGTCTCTATCTCCGCCGCCGCGTCGCACACCTCTTTCAAAAACGGGAACGCGGGCGAGCGGAACTCCCCTAGTTTACGAAGGCGTTCAGAATCCCTTTCGCGAAACGCCTGCCAAAGCTGAACTCCGGTTTCTCGATCTTCAGGGCTCATCTTTGTACGTTCGTCCAAACAAACGGCGAGATCGGAGCTGTTGTGCGTGGCAAATCCTTCCCAGGGGTTGTCGGGCGAGGGCGTTTTGGGCGCGACCCGAAATACCTCGGTTTCAGAAGCCTTCAGCAAATCCAGACAGAACCACATGTTCGACTGGCAGAACAGCTCATATTCGAACCAGAGGTTGACCTCATCTCCGGCTCCCAGTTCCAACAAACGCTCGATCTCGTATACGACGCCTTCCTGATAATCGATCGGATCGCCGCCGTATTCAAGCATGAGAAAATTAGCCCGCAGCTGCCAGAATTCATCCAGGTCTTCGCCGCTGATGTCACCCACCACTAGGCACTCGCGGAACACTACGATATCGCCAGCGATGTCCGCTTCGGCGAACTGCGCCGACAGCGAATCTCCCGGAAGAACATGCACGATCATAAAGTTATGGTAACAGCGTAAAGGATCGAAAGACAAATGCCGGCATAAACACCGGCAACAATGTCATCGGCGCAAACGCCGAGGCCCGCGGGCAGATTCTGGAGCGAATCGATCGGGTAGGGCTTCCAGATATCGAACAGCCGGAACAGCAGGAATCCGGCAAGGATCAGCTGCCACGAAAAAGTGAACGGGATGAACATGAAAGTGATCAGCTGACCCATCACTTCGTCGACCACCGCGTGCGAAGGGTCTTTCGTCCCGAAGATCCGCGTGACACGGGTAGATGCCCAAATGCCTGCGAGACAGAAAATGACGAACAGGGTCGTGATGATCGAGACGGACCAGCCGGCGATCTGTGCCTCAGTCCATCCGCCTATCGCAAGATCAGCAGCGTAATGGCCGGCGACGACCGCAGCGAACAGGTAGATGACGACGCCGACGGCGGAACCCCACGTTCCGGGCGCTATCGGAAGATAGCCGACGCCAACCGTGCCGATCCCGATCGAGATCTTATCAAGAATGCCATGGACGCCGCCGGGATGCCGTTCAAGGACGCGTTCCTCGGCCTTTGCGGAATGTTCGACCAGTTCGTCGTAATCGGCCATATTCGGTTAAAACTCGATGCCCTGCTGGGCAAAGATCCCCGCATGGAACGGGTGCTTGATCTCTTTCATCTCGGTCACGAGATCTGCCGCTTCGACAAGCTCGGGCGGAGCGTTTCGTCCGGTGAAGATCAAATGCAGGTGTGGCTGAGATTCGCGAACCGCCTTTATCTCGGCCAAAACCTTCTCAACATCAAGAAATTTGTAATCGAGCACATAGACGAGTTCATCAAAAACGAGGAGCTCATAATCGCTGCTCCGCATCTTTTCAACGCAAAGCTGCCAGGTTTCTTCAGATGTCTTGATGTCCTGCGCCGGGTCATTCGTGTCCCATGTGAACCCATCGCCCATGGTGTGAAATTCGATCCCGAGCTGTTCGAGCGATTCGTGCTCGCCGTAGCGGTCGGTTCGCGACTTCATGAACTGAATAAAGCAGCATTTCAGCCCGCGGCCCGCTGCTCTGATCAAAACACCAAGAGCCGCCGTGGTCTTGCCTTTACCGTCGCCGGTGTTGACCATCAACAGCCCTTTCGTATTTTCGCGATAATCCTCGCGTCGCCACTTGTACGGCTTTTCTTTCTTTTCACCCATTCTGTTTGAAGAAAACGATCAGGCGATGTTCGGAGCATCCGAGACCCAGTCAGGGTCGGACCGCTCGACGGCCTTGCTCAGCGCCTCGACGATCTCACGCTCGCGCTCATCCCAGTCACCGCTCACCGTTAGCCCGGCCGCGTTGCGATGGCCGCCGCCGCCAAACTGTTCAGCGACGCGGGCAACATTGATGCTCCCCTTTGACCGAACGCTAACGCGATAAACATGATCGCCAACCTCACGCATATACGCTACGGCCAAAATATCGCGCGCCGCGAGCGGAATGTTGACGAAGCCGTTGTTGTCGCCGTCGACAGCTCCCGCTAGTTCGCGCATCTTCAGCGTCTGCCGCATCCACGCGACACGGCCCGTCTCGTCACGCTTTACGGTGTCCAAAACCTGCCGCATCAGCTCGATGCGCGACCATGGATAGCTGTTATAAACAGCCTCTGAGACTCGTTCCGGGCGTACGCCGACCTTCACAAGCTCTGAAGCGACCTTCAGCGTCCGTTCGGTAGTATTTGAAAAGTGGAACGAGCCGGTGTCCGTGACGAGCGCCATATAAACGCATTCCGCGATCTCTTTGGTCACGCGGCCGCCGATGGCTTTGCACAGGTTGTAGATCATTTCGCCTACGGCCGAGGCGGTTGAATCGATCCAGTTGATCGTGCCGAAGTGTTCGCTTGTGGCGTGATGATCGATGTTGACGGTGAACTCTTTGTCGAGTCCCGCAATGCCCGGGCGGTGAAGATCGGAGCATTCGATGACAAAGACTGCGTCGTATTGGCTGTCGATCTCGGCGACGTTTCTGATCTTGTCTGCCCCCGGAAGGCTCTGATATGCGATCGGGATCTCGCCATGGACAAGCACCTCGGCCTCTTTACCCAAAGACCGCAGCAGCCAGCATAGCCCCAACGACGACCCTACCCCGTCTCCATCCGGTTTGATGTGCGTCGTTATGCCGAACGTATTCTTTGTTTCAATTAACTCAACTACTTGACTTAACACACTTGGTAAAAGGTCCTCGAGGCCTATTCGCCCTCTTCGGATTCTTCAATTTCCGTCCTTTCGCTTAATTCACCTTTTGCCGACAGATCGTTCAAAATGTTCCCGATCCGTGCCGCATTCTCTTCGGCCGTGTCGCGGGCAAAATGCAGATGCGGAGCGTGGCGAAGGCTTAGATTCATTGCCACCTGCTGCCTGACAAAGACCGACGCGTTCTGCAATGCCTTTAACGCGGTCTTAATCTCTTCCTCGGTGCCGCTGATCAGCACAAAAACCTTTGCGTCTCTCAGGTCCGGCGAAACGGTAACATCCGTAACCGTCACCGCCTCTACCCGTGGATCGGTCAGCTCGAAACCGACCACTTCCGCTATCTCTTCTTTCAAGGCTTCCGCCAATCGTTCAGGTCGGCGCATACGATTAAAGTTCGGTTGCGGCGATTCGTTCGATCACATAAGCTTCAATTTCATCGTTGACCTTAATGTCGTTGAAATTGACCAGGCTGATGCCGCACTCAAACCCTTGCTTGACCTCGTTCGTATCTTCCTTGAACCGTTTGAGCGATGAGATCTCGCCTTCCCATGCAACTACGCCGTCGCGGATAATGCGTGCTCGTGCCTGTCGGCGGATCAGCCCGTCGGTAACGCGACAACCCGCGATCATACCAACTCGCGAGACCTTGAACGTTTCCAGTACAAGCGCCTTGCCCAGTATGACTTCCTTTTCGATCGCGTCGAGCATGCCGATCATTGCCGCCTTGATCTCTTCTTCAACCTTGTAAATGATCGAATGCAGCCGGATATCGACGTCTTCCTGCTTTGCAACCTCAGAGGCACGAGCCTCCGGCCGCACGTTAAAGCCGATGATTACAACCGCTGTCGAAGCGTCGCCGGCCTGCGTTGCCGAAGCAAGCAGCACGTCGGATTCGGCGATCGCACCAACGCCGGCGCGAATAACCCGTACCTTGACCTTTTCTGTCGAAAGTTTCTCGAGCGTTCCTCTAAGTACCTCGACCGAGCCTTGCACGTCGGCCTTGAGAATGATGAGAAGCTCTTTGACCTCTGCCAATCCGAGCGATTCGATACCTCGTTTCGTCGTCTTGAGCATCGCGACCTGACGCGCCTGCATCTGCCGCTGGCCGGCTATCGTTTGTGCTCGATCGATGTCCGATACGACCTGGAATGTATCGCCTGCCTGCGGCACGCCCTGAAGACCGAGTATCTCGACCGGCGTTGCCGGCGGGGCATCGTCAACCTGTTCGCCGCGGTCAGAGAACATGGCCCTGACCTTGCCGTAAAATTGTCCGACTATGAAGGGGTCACCAACCCGCAGAGTTCCCTGCTGGACGAGCGCGGTCGCAACGGCACCGCGACCCTTGTCTAACTTAGCCTCGAGCACGACACCGGATGCACGTCGCGTCGGGCTAGCTTTCAGGTCGAGTATGTCCGCCTGAAGCAGGACCGTCTCGAGGAGAGTATCGAGCCCTTCTCGCGTGATCGCTGAAACCGGGACCATTTCAACATCGCCGCCCCAGTCCAACGGCTGCACGCCCAGTGCAGCGAGTCCGGATTTGACCTTGTCTTGATTCGCTCCGGGCCGATCGATCTTGTTGATTGCGACTATCATCGGGACACCGGCAGCCTTTGCATGCTCGATCGCCTCGATCGTCTGCGGCATTACGCCGTCGTCCGCCGCGACAACTAAGATCACGATATCGGTAGATTTCGCGCCGCGGGCACGCATCATGGTGAACGCCTCGTGGCCCGGCGTGTCGAGAAACACGACGCGTCGCTCAACGTCCGGAGTTTCCGCGTTCGGCACATACACACTATAAGCACCGATGTGCTGTGTGATTCCGCCGGCTTCGCCTTCCGCGACGTTCTCCGAACGGATCGCGTCAAGAAGCGAGGTCTTACCGTGATCAACGTGTCCCATCACCGTAATGACGGGCGGCCGCGGAAGTTCCGCGTCGTCTGCATCGGCTGCGATCAGTTCCTCGAATTCCTGCTCGATGACCATTTCCTCGAAAGGAACAAAGCTGATCTCGTAACCGAAATCCTGTCCCATCTCGGTCGCCATCGCGTCGCCTATCGGCTGGTTCAACGTTGCAAAAACACCGCGTTTAATAAGCAGCTGAACAATGTCGCGCGGGGTGATGCCTAACGCTTCTGCAAACTCTCGCACGGTCGCGCCTTCGGTCAGCCGGAGCTGTTTGAGCTGTGCCTCGTCGCGCGGCCCCACCTGGTCGAGCACGCGTTCCTCGATGGTACGCTTGCGCGGCAGATCGGCATCGCGATCGGCGAACCTTCCGCGGGCATCCGCGCCCTTTCGTCCGCGTCCCCCGGAGCGGCCCGGCCGCCTGCGGTTATCAGCGGGCGGCGTATAATTCATCTGCGGCGTAGCCGTTTCGCCGGGCGTTCCGCGAAGGTCCGTTCGGCGGCCGCGTGCATCACGAGAAACGTTAAGTTTGCCGGTTTTGGTCGGCGATTCGGAAACAACACGCTCGCCGGGCTTAACGCCTTTTTCGATGGCGTCACGCGTCAGCGTCAGCTGTTTGATCTGCGTACCAGTCGGGCGGAGCACGCGTGGTCCGGTCGGCGCAGCTTTAACTTCAGCCGGGACCTCCGCTTCAGTCGGTGCCGCATCGGGCAATTCGATGGAAGCCGCGTGCTCTTCGGCCTCTGGGGCCTCAAGTTCGGCAACCTCGACGGGCGGCTCGTCGGCAACCTCTTCGACCTGTCTCTTTTTGAGGACTTTATTGACCTTACGGGCCGGGGCCTCGGCCACGTCAGCCTCGACGGTCGTCGGAGCCGCGGTCGTGACCTCTTCGGGTTGTACGACGACAGCAACGTGCTCGTCGATGATCGACTCTTCTTGCTCGGCAACCGTATCCGCGGGCTCTTCGACCTTCGGTGCCTTTTTAACCTTGGCAGCCTTGATCACCTTGATCGCCCGTTTGGGTGCCGTTTCGGCCTTGGGGAAATATCTTTGGCGCACCTTATCGGCCAGTTCGGCACTTACCGAATTGGAAGGGACGCTGATGTCTGCGCCTTCGCGACGCAAATCTTCCATCACGCGTTTAGTATCTTGCTTTACTTCACGCGCGAGGTCGTAAACTCTGATTTTCTTACCGATCGGCATACGTTATCTATTCCTACACAAAGCCTTGGAAAGGTTTCTCTCTCGTTCGATCTGGACCCTTTGATCGAACGAGAGAACGTCCGATCAAATATGATGTTCGCCGTTATTTCTCAACATCGGCTTCATCACCATCACTATCTTCGCTCAAACCGTCGTCGGGCACTGCTGTCGCGGCCTGCGGCACTTCGATCACAGCGTCCGGCGACTCGGGGGAGCTTTCGCCCGAAACGTCTAATTGTTCGGTAGCCGAACCGGATGCGATCCTGTCATCGAGATCTCCTGGTTGGCTCGGAACCTCCGGATCCATCTCCGGAGCATCATCACCGTCGCCTTCCATCGCATCTTCGGTTACATCCGACGCCGACGCATCGTCGTCATCGTCGGCAGCCTCTTCGGAGATTTCATCAGCGGCGGCATCACCTGCCGACACCTCGTCAGCCGGAGTTTCACCTTCCGACGCGGCATCGTCCGCGACTTCGGCCGCAGGTTCCGCAGCTTCCGTTTCGGCGGGAGTTTCTTCTTCGGCAGGAGCGTCGCCCCCGTCTTTAGCGTCGACAACAGCCTTCGCAGATGCGATTATTTGCTCTGCCTCATCGACACTTACGTCGAGAATCTCGCAGATCTCATCGACCGTCGCCTGCGCAAGACGCTCGACATCAGCAATACCCTTGGCCGAAAGAACCTCGGCATGTACCGGCGATACGCTCTCGAGAGATGTTAGCGGAACCGCTACGCCCGAAGCCATCATCTGGCCCATCTGCTGTGCGATCTCCTTCTTCAGCACTTCCTCGCTCACGATGTCGATATCCCAGCCGACAAGCCGCGTAGCGAGCCGCACATTCTGTCCTTTTTTACCGATCGCAAGGCTAAGCTGATCTTCACCCACGATCACAGCCATTTTGCGGTTTTCGATGTCGGTGATGCGCACCTGCGAGACTTTTGCCGGCGAAAGAGCGTTGGCAGCAAACACCGAGGGTTCGTCGGACCATTCAATAATGTCTATCTTTTCACCGCGAAGCTCTTTAATGATCGACTGCACCCGTGAGCCCTTCATGCCAACGCAGGCCCCGACCGGATCGACGTCCTTTTCGTTGGATGTGACCGCGATCTTCGCCCTGTCGCCAGGTTCGCGAACGGCGGATTTGATGACCACCGTCTCGTCATAGATCTCAGGGACCTCCATCTCAAACAGCCGCTTGATAAGCTCGGACGACGCACGGGAAACAACGATCTGCTGGCCCTTCTGCTCTTTCGAGACGTCTGTGATGGCCACGCGAATACGCTCGCCCTGGTTCCACACCTCGCCTCGCGACTGCTCTTTACGCGGCAGGATCGCTTCGAGATTATTTCCGAGGTCGACAATGATATCGCCGCGTTCGAAACGCTTGATCGTACCGTTGATCAACTCGCCTTTCTTGTCGATGTACTCGTCGTAGATCTTTTCGCGGATCGCCTCACGCACCTTCTGCACGAGGATCTGCTTAGCCGTCTGCGCAGCAATTCGGCCCATTTCCTCAGTCGGCAGAGGGATAAGCAGCATGTCGCCCAACTCGATCTCGTCGCCGGCGAGCTCTTGAGCCTCTACCAGCGAAAGTTCGGAAGACGGATTTTCGACGACCTCAACGACCGTTTTATTGACCGAGATCTCGATCAACCCTTCTTCGTTGTTCCAGTCGACCTCAATGCTCTCGCCGGTCTTATCGTGAGCCTTAAATTGTTTTCGCGCGGCAGCCTTTACCGCATCTTTCATCGCCTCGATCACCATTTCGCGATCAAGTCCCTGCTCATTGCACAAAACTTCTATACTTTGCCCAATTGATGACGTTATTTTAACCATCGGCTTTCTGCCCACCCGCTGCTTATGTATTGTCTTTGCTGCCTATCGGTTGCCCTTTCTTCAGCTCCTCATCAAAGTCGACCGTCAGGTTCGCCTTTGAAACTGCAGAGTGAGGAAAGGAAACACTTCCTGAAATACTGTCGTTGAACTTGATCTCGCCTGCTTCTACCGCCTCGATCGTACCGGAAAAGTTGCGCTGCCCGTTGATCGGGCCATTCAATTTCACCTTTGCCTTTTGGCCCGCAAATCTTTCAAAGTCTGCGATGCTGTAAAGCCCGCGTTCGATTCCCGGCGACGACACTTCCAGCGTATACGCCATCGGGATCGTGTCTTCCGCGTCCATGACGGCTTCGATCTTGCTCGAGACTCGTGAGCAATCGTCAACCGTTACCCCGCCGGGTTTGTCGATGAAGATCCGCACGATCGGGCTCCGTTTCGATCCAATGACCTCAACATGCACGATCTCCTCTTCTGCCCCGGCGACCACCTCGTCGGCGATCTCTCTGATCCGCCCTGTGAACTCTACGCTTTCCATCGATCACCTACGCCAAAATAAAATAGTGGGCACAAGACCCACTAAAAAGGCACTCCGAATCGCAACAAACGATTAGTATAACCTTAAACCGTATTCCTGACAAGGCCTTGTTACATATTGCTCTTAACCTGACAAGGCCTTGTTACATATTGCTCTTAATACGTCCGATTATGGTGACTATTTCGCTCGCAGCACCTTCAATACGTTCGAGTTTGTCCGCAGCAGGCGTCACCGCAAACTCTTCAGTCATTATCTGCACCTCGCGCAAACTCGCGAGCAGCCGGTTCGATTCTTTCTGAACGATCTGGTTCTTGTCCGGCGCACCGGCGATCGTCCGCTTTGCCTCTGCGATTCCCCAATGCGTGAGCTTAACAACGTGCTTGCGGTCGGTTTCAGTAACCCAGCTTTCGCCGATCAGATAACCCGATATGCTGTCGATGCTCGGCAAAAATCCTTCTCGCTTTAATATGTCCGTGAGGTCGACTCTAGCGGAATCCTTGCCGCCCGCTTCGTCATAAAGCTTCGCCAAAACTTTGTGATAGACATCCATATAGTTGCTGTTTATCTGTCGGTCGGTACTGCGTTCCCGATCTGTTCAAAGGCAAGTTTCGCGGCGCCAAGAAGGCCCGCGTTATCGCCCAATCGAGACCGCACAAGTTTAACACGCTTTGCCGGTTGTTGAAACGCCCTTAAATCAATTTGACGCCGCGTTTCGTGAATAAATAGATTCCATGCTTCTGCGACTCCGCCGCCGATGCTGATCACCTCAGGATTCAGCGCATTGACGATGCCGGCAAGCGCGACTCCGATGTAAAACCCGGCGGCATTAAATATCTGCAATGCCGATTGGTCGCCGCCGCGGGCTGCCTCGTAGATGCTTTGCGAAGTCAATCGCTCACCCAACGCAAAAACGCCCCTTCCGCTCTCCAATTCCGACATCCTTATTATCGCCGCAGCCGACGCGTATTGCTCGAGGCACCCGCGGCTCCCGCATTCGCAAGACACACCGTCAGGCTCGACGCATATGTGACCGATCTCGCCCGCGGTGCCGTCCGCTCCGGTAAAAAGCTTTCCGTTGAGTATCAGCCCGCCGCCGACACCCGTACCGAGCGTCACGCATACCGCGTTGGTCGCTCCCGCCAGTGAGCCTAGCCAGTGTTCGCCGACCGCTGCCGCGTTTGCGTCATTCTCCAAGGTTGCCGCGATGCTCAGTCTCGAACCGACGACTTCAGCCAGCCGCATTCCGTTCAATCCGGGGATATTCGGCGACGCCGTGACCGTCGCAGTCGATTGATCAATAACCGCAGGTGCCGCGATCCCAAACATTCTTACAGGCCCGGCCTCGCCGATCAGTCCTTCTGCCAGCTTACAGATGGCATCGACGATCGCAACTCCGTCGCGTGGGTTGGGCGTGCTCTGCTGCGTCCGCGCGATGATGGCGCCGCTCTCATCCACGACGCCGAGCCTCAAATTCGTTCCGCCGAGATCGGCTGCTAAAACAAGCTCAGCCATATCCTATCTTGCCGGTCGCCGGTCAGCGGGAACATTCTTATATACGTCGTCAAATTTTGCGTAGCCGTCTGCTATTACCGTCGTCGTAAGATTATCCCGATCTACCGAAACAACTTCTAGCAATATCGCACGCACATCAGCATTGATCGCTTCGTTTCGGAACGTCTCGGTTTCGAGCGGCTCTTTGCGTGCAAGTTTGATCGCCGCCTCGACCGCCGCCGATGCAAGCGGGATGATTGCTTTGTAAACGGTCATCGACTGCTTCCCTTCAGCGATATTCTGCAGCGCGTCGATCTGTGCATCCTGTCCCGTCACGAGAACCTTGCCGGTTAGCCCCTTTTTGTCGAGCGCCGAGATCACGCCGCCCGCCATTCCGTCATTCGACACGATCACAGCCTGAAGGTCGTCGTTCATCTTCGTAAGCATATTCTCGACGAAATTGAGCGCAAGATCATTCTTCCAATCAGTGATGAACTGCTCGGCTACGATCTTGATGTCGCCACGGTCGATAGCAGGCTGCAGGACCGCGAGTTGCTCTTTCTTCATTATATGAGCGTTGTTGTCGGTTGACGCTCCGTAGACCATTACATAATTGCCCTTAGGCACACGCTCCAACGCGTACTCGGCCATCCGCCTACCGATCACCGGCACCTGGTGCGAGATATATAGGTCAATGTTTGGCGAATTCACCAGCCGGTCATAGCTGATGACCGGAACGCCCTGCGCTTTTGCCTTTTCGACCATCGCGGCAGCCTCGGTCGCCTCCTGCGGGGCGATGACCAACACATCGACACCTTTGGTGAGCAGGTTCTCAATATCATTTGCTTGCCTGCTCGAGTTGTTGTCAGCAACGGTGATGATGCACTCGACATTCATCTTTTCGCAGTGTGCCTTGAACGCATCGTGGTCGCGCTGCCAACGCTCTTCGCGCACCGTGGCCATCGCGAAGCCGATGCGGACCCGATCGGCGGACGAATTACCGCTTGCGGAGTTATCCGCAGAGCTTTCACAACCGGCAGCCATCAATGCTGCCGCCATCATCAGTGCTAGTTTTTTCATATGTCGATTGAAACCTTTGGAATTAAAGCAAACTTCGCCTATATGGGCAATCTGAGGCGTTCGCAGTCGTTAAGCATGAGAGCCGGACGGAGCCCCAAAAGATTTTGAAAAATATCTTTGAAAAGGCCGTCCCGTGTGGTATAAATATTTACTAACTTTACGTTTAGCAGTCTTTGTTCTATCTTTGAAATCGGTTTCGGCGTTTATTCAGCGCGTCAGGTGTTTTCGTTGACATAGCCGTCGAATTCGTGTAAAACATTGAGAGGCTTGATTTTCGACCAAAGGGATCAATGCCAATTGACAATATTTTGTTTTGATCAGTTTTTGATAAGCGGGGTCAGACTATCAGATACGGCCAATGGCTCAGGCCGGCGGAAGAAGTAGTTACGGTTTTCCGAACTCTGATAGCCTCAATATTCAGGCCGGCGATGCTGTGTTTTTCGTTTAACGGCCGTTGAAATTGCTTATTAGGAGATCAGCTGCGACAGTCTCTTTCCGCGTCAATGCTCACGTAAGTGGTGGCGGCCAGGAATTGCGACCTTATCCTTTTTGCTCACTTGCATTAACGGGCAAAGGTCATTATCATTTTCGATTGTCTCACAGGAGGAATTTAATTAAATGCTCGGCAACAACAGTTTTCGTAAACTCATAACTTCATTCACCGCGCTAGCCGTTTTCTGCGTATCTTCAATGGTAGCCCTCGCGGGTCCCCAGGATGGTACTGCTGAGATCACGGTTTCAGGGCAGGTAACAGTAAATGGCCAAACCGCCGTTTCTAACTCGACCATCGTTTCTGGCAGCACCATCGTCACCGGTCCCGGTTCCAGCGCTTCGATAAGCCTTGGCCGCTCGGGCCGTGTCGAAGTAATGGAAAATTCGAACATGATCTTGAATTTTTCAGCTGTCGGCATCGTCGGTATCCTTTCGTCGGGCAAATCACGCGTCTCAAACTCAGCAGGCGTGCCGACCACCGTCACCACAAGTAACGCTACCGTGATCGCTGATGCCGGCCAGGCTAACAGCTTTGTGGTAGAGGTAGAGTGTGCACATGCTCACATCGACGTCACCTCAGGTTTGGTGACCGTTCGCGAAGGCGGCAGTGATCAGCAGGTTGCTGCAGGTTCATCGGCCGTCGCCGGCAACCCTGCTCAGACGGGCTGCGAACCGTGTCTGCGTCCGGGTTCAGCTCCGCCGGTCCGCTTTGGCGGATGGTGGTTGTGGCTACTGGCAGCCGGTGTAGCCGGTGCCGCGATTCTGATCGGAACAACCCGTGACAACAAGACGCGTCCGGGTGGCGGAACGGTTGTTGTTAGCCCTGTTCGCTAATTGCAGTTAGACAGAAGCTTGGCGTAATATCGTATTGCGGGTCATGTTGAAAATATGGCCCGCATTACTTTGTTTTGAAGCTTATTTTTTGACCTAATTTTTCTCATCTACTTATTTAATTATGCATATCGCTGTGATTGGAACCGGTTATGTTGGCCTGGTTACCGGTGCTTGTTTTGCTGAGTTTGGCGTAGACGTAACGTGTGTCGACGTCGATGAAACAAAGATCGAGAAGCTTAAAAATGGCGAGATCCCGATCTACGAGCCGGGTCTGGACACCATCGTTGAGAAGAACGCGAGTGCGGGACGGCTTAACTTCACGACAGATATAAAAAGCGCGGTCGAAAATGCCCTGGTAGTTTTCCTCGCCGTGGGAACCCCGCCACGCCCGGATGGCACACCCGATATGCGCTTCTACGAGCAGGCAGCAAAGGATATTGCTCAGGCGATGAACGGCTATAAGGTTCTGGTGACGAAATCGACGGTCCCCGTCGGAACGGGCAGATGGCTGCGCGGATTCGTAAAGGAACACCTAGGCGTCGAAACTAACTTTGGAGTTGCGTCAAACCCGGAATTCCTTCGCGAGGGTGCCGCGATTCGCGATTTCATGCGTCCGGACCGCGTCGTGATCGGAAGTAATGAAGAAGACGCCATCGCGATAATGAAGGACCTTTACCGGCCGCTTTATCTTATCGAGACCCCGATCGTGATCACCTCGCTCGAGGCTGCCGAGCTCATCAAATATGCCGCCAACGCATTCCTCGCGACCAAGATCACCTTCATTAACGAGATAGCAAACCTCTGTGATGCCATCGGGTGCGACGTTCACGACGTGGCCCGCGGCATGGGCATGGACAATCGCATCGGGCGTAAATTCCTCCATCCTGGCCCCGGCTACGGCGGATCATGTTTTCCGAAAGATACACGTGCACTGACGACCGTTGCCGACCAATTCGGCGTCGAAACACGCATTGTTGATGCAGTTATCGAAGCGAACGACCGCCAGCGTGACGCGATGCTGGTAAAGATCGAAAAACTTGCCGGCGACCTAAGCGGGAAGCACATCGGCGTGCTCGGCCTTTCTTTCAAGCCGGAGACCGATGACATGCGTGAATCCCCCGCGATCGACATCATCAAGGCTCTTCTCGAAAAGGGAGCTTCCGTGAGAGCCTTCGACCCGGTTGCCATGCACGAGGCTAAGGAATGCATCGCCGGAATAGACTTTGCCGACGACGAATACGACGCGATCGACGGTGCCGATCTTCTGGTGATCGTGACGGAATGGAATCAATTCCGGGCCCTTGATATGGAGCGGGTAAGGTCGCTTTTGAGGGCGCCGAAGATCGCCGATCTTCGCAATATTTACGAACCTGAAGATATGCGTCCGCTTGGATTTGATTACGTAGGCGTTGGCAGATAATCTAATTTTTATGGAGAATACAAGGGTTTTAGTCACCGGCGGTGCCGGCTTCATCGGTTCAAGTCTCGCCGATGCTCTCATTGCCCGCGGCAGTGAAGTGACGATCATCGACAATCTTGTTACTGGATTTCGCGAAAATCTGAAGGAGATAAACGGCGATTTCCGGTTTGTCGAAGGCGACCTGAACGACCCCGAGTCGTTGAGTCAAGCTCTCGAAGGCATCGAGTACGTCTTTCACCAAGCCGCGCTGCCTAGCGTTCCCCGCTCCGTCGCCGACCCGTTGGAGACCCACCGGGCGTGTGTCGACGCGACACTGAACTTGCTCGTCCAAGCGAAAGACTCAGGCGTCAAACGTGTTGTTTACGCTGCATCAAGCTCAGCCTACGGCGATCAGCCAACCCTGCCCAAGACAGAATCAATGCGGGCCGATCCGCTTTCGCCGTATGCCGCCGCAAAACTCGCAGGCGAACACTACTGCCGCGTCTTCCATGAGGTTTACGGGCTCGAAACCGTCTGCCTTCGCTATTTCAACGTTTTCGGACCGCGTCAGGATCCGTCGTCCACTTATTCAGGCGTGATCTCACGGTTCATCGATTCAGTCATGAAAGGCGGCACGCCCGTGATCTATGGCGACGGCGAGCAAAGCCGCGACTTCACCTTCATCGCAAACGTAGTTGCAGCCAACATCGCCGCAGCCTCTTCACCCACGGCCGCCGGGCAAGTGATCAATGTCGCGAATGGCGAACGCGTCTCGCTCAATGAACTTCTCAACATTCTTGCCAAGATCGCGGAGCGCAACGACGCCGAACCCGATTACCAACCTGCACGCACGGGCGACGTCAAGCACTCGCAAGC
>JACDAK010000183.1 GCA_013695495.1 Blastocatellia bacterium
CGAGGTCGCCGTCTCTGGATTCCAGATCGAAAGGCGGAGTGCCATCGATGTAAGCGCCGGCCGATGAGATCAGGCCGAGATTGAGCATGGGCAATGCCCGTCGCACGGGTACGAATGGGGCGTGTTCGTTTATGACGAAAGGGTAGCCTGAGAGCATTTCATTCGGATTCCAACGACGGAACCGGGATGAAATTTCGCCTTTCTTTTCTACATTTTCCATAAAAGCTATATCTTAAAATCGGAATCAAACTTGAAATCCCCGAGCGGATCTTTTGCCGGCGGCGGGTTGAGCCGCTTGTTCGCGATCACGAAGAACGCGATCAGCGCCGCGATCATTGCGGTAAGAAGCACCCAGACCGAATACTCATGAAGGTTGTTGAACTGGATCCGGAGCGGGTCTTCGAGCGGGACCTGATCTATTGGGCGTCCCATTTCGCGTCGGACGAGGAGCAGCCACCATGCGATGACGAACTGGCCAACGGCACAGGCGGCAGCGATGAGCAAAAACAATAGGCGCTCGAGCCAGACCAAGAATTTATTGGCGGCGGTCGAGCCAATCCATGATGATGCGAGAAGGATCAGTCCGATGAGAAGGCCGCTGTAGTTGAGAATGGCTAACGTGCGGTTTACCATTGCGCCTGCCAATTCACGCTCGGGCAGCACTGCGAACGCACTTTGGGCGACAACAATAAAGAAACAAGCTGCACCCAGCCAGATCGCTAAAATCAGGAGTCTGATATCGGACAAGAATTTCATTTGGAATCGGTTAAAGCCAAAACTTATTATGATGATTTTGCTATTAAAGGGCAAAGCTGAAGGCGGCATGCGTCAGATTCGCGATGATGGTGAACGTTCATGAGCAGAATCGACAGGTCGATAAAGAATGCAGCTGAGATCTTAGGAGGAGCGGGAATTCCCGAACCCGTTCGAGAGGCCGTGAGTCTGTTGATGCTGGCGACGGACCGGGAAAAGGCTTTTATATACGGGCATCCGGAATATGAGCTGACAAATGTGGAAGCTGCGGCGCTGGACGAGATGGTTACGCGGCGTGCGAGGCGCGAGCCGCTGCAGTATATTTCGGGTTCGACGGAGTTTTATGGGCGACGGTTTGCGGTGGGGCCGGGGGTTTTAATACCGCGGCCTGAGACTGAGCTTTTGGTTGAAGAGGCCGTCGAATTCCTGGCGGGGCGATCGGGTAAGACCTTTTATGAGGTGGGGCCGGGGTCGGGATGCATTGCAATATCGATCTTGGCCGAACTGACGGGGGCCAGGGGGAGTGCTGCTGATCTCTCGTCGGCAGCGGTTGAGCATACGCGACGGAATGCTGAACTTCATGGGGTGGCGGACCGATTAAATGTGTGCGCAGGAGATCTTTTTTCGGGGGCGACGGAGCGGTTTGATCTGGTGATCTCGAATCCGCCGTACATTGCTGCTGACGAAATGGTGGGGCTTCAACGGGAGGTTCGTGACTTTGAACCGCGCGAGGCATTGACGGATGGGGGTGACGGCCTCGGAGTGATCAGAGCGATCGTCGACAGCTCGCCGGATCATTTGGTTGCTGACGGTGCACTGCTGATGGAGATCGGTGCAGGGCAAGCGGGGCAGGTGCGGCAGATGCTTGAGCGACGTGGTTTTGGGGACATCGATTTTCGAAAGGATCTGCAAGGAATCGAAAGAACAGTAACGGCACGACGGAAAGGAAACGTTTAACGGGCGGCTCTCCCGACAAATAGTTGAATGACAGGATTTACTTGCGTTTTGGGGACGTTCGGATTATGATGACGGTGTTCTTTCCAAGCAGTTCTGACAAAGCCCAGTTTCGCGCCATAGTCGGGTTTGCAATGCTTGTGCACCGATTTTTCTTAAGTTAGTTTGGAGGTGTAGGAAATGCTGTATCTCTTGATCGCTCTCGTAACGCTTCTTATCACTGCCGGTTCGTTTTATTACTACGTTCAGTCTGCCCAAACGATGTATATCGTTATAGCCTTGATATTTCTCGCTGCAACGGTCATTTTGGGTGCATTGTTCTTTTCAGGCAGAGTGAATAAGAACGACGACATTCACATTACGGAATAGATATTTCGAGCAAAAGGCGGATGTCCGGAGCGCGGTTCCGGGCGTCCTTTTTTTGCGCTTCGGCGTGGAGTTGTAATGTTTACAAAAAAGTAATGATTCGGTATCATAAAGATTGAGCCCGATAAGTTGAGAGTGATATGCCAAAGATTTCTGACATACAAGAAACGCCGAATCCTAATGCGGTGAAGTTCATTTTGAAGGAGCCCGTGTCGCATGGCACGTCACATTCGTTCAAGACGCAGGAAGATGCCGTAGACGACCCGGTTGCGCGGGCGATATTTGACGTCGGCGACGTAGTATCCGTGTTTTACATGGATAAGATGATCACGGTTGAGAAGACCGATGATGCCGAGTGGGACGAGATATTGCCGCGACTGGCGATACCTATCAGAGCGGCAGAAACAGTCGCGAGGACGAACGGAAACGGCAGTGCGGCGAGTTCGGTGGGCGGAGCAATCGCTGCGGCCGCATCGGGCGATCCGAAGATCGCTGAGATAAACGATCTGTTGGACGACCGGATCAGGCCTTATCTGGCGAGCGACGGAGGATGGCTGGAGATCGTTGAACTGGTGGGAAGCACATTGAAGATCAGATACGAAGGTGCCTGTGGAAGCTGTCCGAGTTCGCTGACGGGCACGCTGATGGCTATCGAGAACATGATCAAAGAAGAGATCGACCCGGAGATCGAGGTTATCGCGGTCTAGTTTGTTGTAACTGAACACCCCCCTTTCTTAAAATTCCTTGACATTAAACACGTTAATCCGCAATAATCTGTAGGACGAAGGTTTTAATTAATCTTCGTCCATTCCCGAGCATTCGCTTGCACTCATCCGCCAAAACCCGGCACGCCTAACAGTTATTTCAAGATTGGAGGATTAATCCTAGTGAACACAGAAGAACTCGAAATGAGTTTGAGAACTGAATTCGAACAGCAGATCAAGGACGTTGTCGCGAAGATGCGTAGGGACGTTTCGGATTTTAAGAAGACACTTGATGCGGAATTTGAGAAGCACAGGGCCCAGACCGACGAAGCTTTTCGGAGCCTGTTGTCGCGCTTGGAATCTGATCCTCAGTTTGATGAGATGTTTGTCGGCTCAGTAACGGAACACCTGCGGCTGGCGCGCGACGAGGGTGCTCAGCTTGCCGCGACAGCGTTTGGCGAGGCGGAAAAGCTGAAGGACGACGAGGGGACGCCCGCGGATCACAGCGCGTTGCGCGATGCGGTCAACGCGATCAGCAGAGAGACGACCCAAGCATCTATTTTGAAAGTTTTAGTTCAGCACGCGGCGAGTTTTGCACCGCGCGGCGCGTTTTTCATTGCGAAGGGCGAGCAGTTGGTAGGGTGGAAGGCCTTTGGGGATGAGGCCGAGATGGAAGATCATCTGGTCGGCGAGATCCGCATTCCGATGACTGCTGATACGCTGCTGGCGCATGCCGTTAACGAAGTGGAAACACGTGGCGGGGCGTATGGGCAGTTTGCGGATGATCAGGATTATTTGGCGCCGCTGGATTTTGGCACGCCGGACCGAATGTGTGCTATTCCGTTGATGGCGCGTGGCCGCGGAGTCGCGGTAATGTATGCGGATTACGGAACACGCGGGGCGCGACTGGATGTTGAAGCTCTTGAGACCTTGGTGCGTGTTGCGGGATTAACGGTTGAGCTTCTTGCTGCTTCGCAGACGGCGAGGGCCGCAGCGATTGAGCAGGCAACGGGTCAGGCGGAACAGGTTCCGCATGCGGACGAAGCGGTTCAGCCGCAGAGCGTGCCGGTATATGACGTGCCAAGTGAGCCTTTGGCAGAACCGGAGTATCACGAGCAAAGCGAGACGGCGGCGGAGCCGGAGTACCCGGTACCGAGTGAGCCGGTGACTGATCTTCAGGAAGTGGAAACGGCGCCGGAACACGAGCTTGCGGGATCGGTCGGTGACGTCGAGGTCATTGAATATGAGCCGGAAGAGTTGGTAAGTTCGGAAGCGCAGAGCTATGAATTTGTTACCGATGAGCGACCGACGGTGGAGGCTGAATACGGCGGCAATGGACACGCGGCGGCGTTTGAGCCGGTGCCGGCGGTGGCTGCGCCAGAGGTAGTATTTGAAGAAGCGGCAGTTCAGCCGGAGGCGACGACGGTTGAGGCTGACGTAGCTGACAAGCCGATAAGTCCGGGTTTGGACTCGCTGCCGAGTACGGCTTTTCAGCCGGATCCGGGCTTTGTAAGCAGGCCGCGGCTGAGCGAGCGGGCGGTTGATCTGCCGATCGAGGTGGATGAAGATGAGCGCAAACCGCACAACGAAGCTCGCAGATTTGCACGGCTTTTGGTCTCGGAGATTAAGCTTTATAACGAGCAAAAGGTTACGGAAGGACGCGAGGCCGGCGACCTTTATGACAGGCTTCGGGACGCGATAGACAGGTCACGCGAGATGTATGACAAGCGGGTGCAGCCGGCGGTTGCTGCGAAGTTTGACTACTTTGATTATGAGCTTGTTGGGAGTCTTGCTGAGGGTGAAAAGGCGAAGCTCGGCCCGAATTATGGAGTTTCGGTGTAAGAAATCATCGTAAAGATCGGCAAAAACAGGCGGGGCGAGTCGCCTGTTTTTTTGCGCAGTACGGGGGGAACTCTACGAACTCTAGGAAGTCTGGGAGGTCTGGGAAGTCTGGGAGTGGAGTTCGGGGAATGTGCGCGCGCACGATTTGGTGGGGTGATTTGGTGACGGGTGCACGATTTCGTCTAGGCAGTGATTGTATGGGCGGCGCTTGTTGGATGTGGGACTTAGGTAGAGACGAGGTGCGCGCAAATTCTGGTGAATGGGATCGATAAGGTATAATTATTGCACTAGAACAATTCAAAGCCGGTTAAACGGCACCCACCGATCCGGCTTATCTCGTTCGTTAGGAGACTAAGTATGCGTCTACATATGCGAATTTTATCAGCGTTATTCGTTGCTGCTGCAATGATGATCGCGTTGCCGGCGTTTGGCAACGATGACACTATCCCCGATGTGACCGAAAGGGTCGCACGGATCAGTTCGGTTGACGGTGTCGTTCAGGTCCGTCGAGCTGAGACGGATGAATGGGAGCAGGCGGTACTGAACCTGCCGATCGTTGAAGGCGACGAGATCGTGGCGGAGGAGAGCGGTCGATTTGAGATACAGTTCGGAGTCGACAAGCATTTGCGCGCTTCGGAGCGGTCGGTGCTGAGGATAGTTACGCTGAATGACAGCGGTGTGGCGGTGAGCCTGACGCGTGGAAGCGTGGCGGTGACGGTGTCGAAATTCGACAGTGAACAGAGCTTTTTTGAGATAGACGCGCCGAAGACGACGGTCGCCGTTCAACAGGCGGGTCGCTATCGGGTTGATGCGGGAACGGGGATACACGACGCGGAGATAAGGGTTTCGGTGTCGAATGGCGGCGAGGCGCGGATATATTCGGAGATTGCAGGATTCACGCTCGGCGACGGACGGATCGCGAAGGTTTTGACTACCGGGCGGAACGAGGGCGAATGGGAATTGGCTGACATTTCCGAATATGCCGATGCGTTCGAGTCGTGGGTGGCGGTTCGCGAAAGCGAGATCAGTCAGAGATTGGACAGTGCGCATTTCGATCAGTATTACGACCGGGATATTTACGGAGCGGAGGACCTGACGAATTACGGGACTTGGACGCACACGAGCGACTATGGATATTTGTGGCGGCCGTCGTCGTCGGCGATAAGGCATTATG
>JACDAK010000347.1 GCA_013695495.1 Blastocatellia bacterium
ACACCCACATTCTTGCGAAACGCGACGGCTTTTGGGCCTTCGCCGCGGATGCGATTTGACACGGTTTTGAACAACCTTGCGGGCATTGCGTGGACGACGGGGAAGATCACGCTTACCAGTGACGGAAGGCCCTGGCGCCCGCTCGTTCATATTGAGGATATTTGCAGGGCGGTTATTTGCACACTTGGTGCGGATCGACATGTCGTTCACAATCAGGTGTTTAACGTTGGCGATAGTAAGCTTAACTACAGAATAAAAGAGATCGGTGAGATAGTATCGCAGGTGTTTCCCGACTGCGAGTTGACGCTTGGCACGACCGATGCAGACGATCGCAGTTACCGTGTTTCATTCGACAAGATCAATTCGCAGCTTCCCGGCTTTAAGTGTGAGCACGATGCGTACAGCGGGGCGCGTGAGCTGCGGGAGATCTTTGAGAGGCTGAAGATGACGCCGGAGACATTTTCGTCGCGATCGTACACACGTTTGAAGCAGTTAAACTACCTTATAGAGACGCAGCAGCTGGACGACGACTTTTTCTGGAGCGATAGATGATATTTACTGAAACTAAACTCGCGGGAGCGTTCGTCATAGACCTGGACCCCATCGAAGATTCGCGGGGGTTTTTTGCACGTTCGTGGAGTGAGGAAGAGTTTGTGAAGCACGGACTTACGACCCGGAACAAGCAAGCCAACGTTTCTTTTAACAGGATCAAAGGAACCTTACGTGGAATGCATCGGCAGGCTGAGCCGTTCGCGGAAGTTAAGCTTGTGCGATGCACGCGGGGAGCGATCGTCGATGTCATTATCGACCTGCGGCCGGATTCGCCGACGTATATGCAGTGGACGAGCGTGGAACTGACGGGGGAGAACCACCGAATGCTTTACGTTCCGGAGAATTTCGCGCATGGTTTTCAGACTCTTGAAGATAATACCGAGGTCACATATCAGGTATCGGAAGTCTATACGCCGTCGGCGGAACGGGGGATTCGATTTGATGACCCGGCGTTTGGGATCGAATGGCCGCTTGCGGTCGAGGTGATCTCTGATAAGGATCGCACGTGGGCGGATTTTAAGGGCGAAGAGGTTGCAGTTTAATGATCATTGTTGACACGGCGTTGGAGCGCAGGGAAGCGGAGGGCAATCCGATACGCGTCGGCATGATCGGCTCGGGGTTCATGGGGCGAGGTATCGCGCTGCAGATCATAAATAAAGTGCCGGGAATGCGTCTGGTGGCGATCTCGAACCGGAATATTGAAGGTGCCCGCCGGGCCTATGCGGAAGCGGGGATCGCCGATGTTGATACTGTTGAAACGACTACGGAGCTTGAGAACGCCGTCCGCGCCGGACGTCCCGCGGTGACGGATGATCCTAATGTCGTCTGCGAAGCAGAGGGAATCGACGCGATCATTGAAGTAACAGGTGCGATAGAGTTTGGAGCCCATGTGGTGACGAGTGCGATCAAGCACGGCAAGCACGTGGTAATGATGAACGCGGAGCTTGACGGAACTGTCGGCGCGATCTTGAAGGTGCACGCCGACCGCGCGGGCGTCGTGATCACGAATGCGGATGGTGATCAGCCGGGGGTGATGATGAATCTCTACCGGTTTGTGAAGGGAATCGGGGTTAAGCCGGTGCTGTGCGGGAATATCAAAGGGCTGCACGACCCTTACAGGAATCCGACAACGCAGGAAGCTTTTGCGCGGCAGTGGAAGCAGAAAGCGCCGATGGTTACGTCGTTTGCTGACGGCAGCAAGATCTCGTTTGAGCAGGCGATCGTTGCGAATGCGACGGGTATGAAGGTCGCGAAACGCGGGATGTTTGGGCCTACGGTTGAGGCAGGTACGTCGATTCAGGAGGCCGTCGATCTGTTTCCGGAGGGCGAGCTGTTGAGAGGGAACGGCATTGTGGATTACGTCGTCGGGGCGTCGCCGGGACCCGGCGTTTTTGTACTGGGAACGCACGATGATCCGGCGCAGCAGCATTATTTAAATCTTTACAAACTGGGAGCGGGGCCCCTTTATTGCTTTTATACTCCTTACCACCTGTGCCATTTTGAGGTTCACAACACGGTTGCAAGGGCGGTGCTTTTTGGTGATGCGACACTTACCCCTGCGGGTGCTCCGCAAGTTGATGTTGTCGCGACCGCGAAGATCGACCTGAAGGAGGGGCAGGAGCTGGACGGCATCGGGTATTACATGACGTACGGGCAGGCTGAAAACTCTGACGTGGTACACGCTGAAAAGCTGTTGCCGATGGGGCTGGCAGAGGGGTGTCGCTTAAAGAGAGATATCGCAAAGGATGAAGTCCTAACGTATGCCGACGTTGAGGTACCTGCAGGCCGGTTGTGCGACGAATTGCGTGCAGAGCAGGACGCGTTTTTTATGGATTCTAAGGAGAAGCGATCCGCTGCGTAAGATGTGCAGATGATCTTTGCTTGATAATTGCATGCGAACGCGGGTACGAGAGCGTTGTCTTTTTTTGGGGAGATTTGATGCTGATTGATGCAAGAACGCTAGGTTCAGAAGAGGTGATGGAAACCGACGTTTGCATCGTAGGCGGCGGGCCGGCAGGAATCACCCTCGCACGTGAAATGGCCGGTCAGGATTTTAGGGTCTGTATATTGGAAAGTGGGGGAACAGAGCCGGACGAGGAAACGCAGGCACTGGCGGAAGGGGCGACGTCGGGCGATTGCATCCAGGAACCTCATACGAGCCGAGCGCGGCTGCTTGGGGGAAGTTCCCATCTTTGGAATAGTGCTGTAGGCAAGGATCGGGTGGGGTTTCGGTCTGGGATTCTGGCTGCCGGGGATTTTGAGAAGAAGGATTGGGTTCCGCATAGCGGATGGCCGTTCGGGAAAGAGGAGCTCGACCCGTATTACGAACGCGCACAGACCATCTGCCAGCTTGGGCCATATCGATATGACGGGGCGGGTTGGGAGGCAGAGGGGGCGGCCCGACTGCCGTTTGACGAGGACGTGCTTACGACATCTGTTTGGCAGTTTAGCGGGCAAAACGTTTTTACTGACGAACATCGCGAAACCGTCCTAGACGCCGCGAATATCACGACGTATATTTTTGCGAATGTCGTTGAGATCGAGACTAGCGAGGATGGGGGTTCGGTCAATCGTTTTCGCGTTGCGTGCCTTGATGGTAAGAACTTTTGGGTTGCGGCGAAGATCTTTGTACTGGCGGCGGGTGGGATCGAGAACGCTCGGTTATTGTTGGTCTCTGACAAGAAGCACAAGGCGGGGATTGGTAATGAAAACGATCTTGTGGGCCGGTATTTCATGGAGCATCAGGTGGTTCGTACCGGGACGCTTTTTCCGACAAGCCCGAAACTTTTTGACCGCACGGCGCTCTATGACCAGCGGGATGTTAACGGTGCGCTCGTTTTGGGGAAGATTGATTTCACTGACAGCTTTCTGCAGCGTGAAAAGCTTTTGAATGTGAGCGCGATGCTGCTGCCCAAGCATAAATGGCACCATCGAGTCAGACAGGATTCGGCCGATTCGCTTGCTGAGATGGTCAGGGCGGGGCGGCGGCTGAAGGTGCCGAGCGATGTGGGATCTCACCTCAAGAAGGTCGCTGGGGGACTTGACTATGTTGTTGCGACTACTTGCCGAAAAGCGAGTCGGGGACGGCTGTTTCCGTATTTCGTCGATAGCCCCAATCTAATCTCGCCCGGTGGCTGGTCGGATCTCGATAATAAGCATAAACGTTTTTCGTTCTTTGAGGTTTTGCTTCATACAGAGCAGGCACCGGACCCTAACAATCGCGTTCGACTTGGTGATGAGCGCGATGCACTTGGTTTACGCCGTGTGGTGCTGGAATGGCAGTGGGGTGAGGTGAACATTGAAAGTATCAGAAGGGCGCAGGAGTTGCTAGCGGCTGAGTTTGCTCGGTCTGGGCTGGGAAAGCTGCGGATCGAACTGAAAGAGGGGAAGCCCGACATGGTCATTTCGGGATTGCATCATCACATGGGGACGACGCGAATCAATAACGACCCTCGTCAGGGAGTCGTTGACGAGCATGGGAGGGTGCACAGCATCTCGAACTTATTCACGGTTGGGTGCTCAGCGTTTCCGACTGGGGGTTATATCAACTGCACACTGACCATTGTGGCGCTGGCCATTCGAATGGCTGATAAACTAAAAGGTTTGATACGGACGGTGCCGAATTTAAGAAGCACGAAGGGAGTGCCCGACGGCAAAAATCTCGGTTAGCAAACGTCAGAACTATGAAGTTCATCCATCGATGCGTGGAGCGAAACATTATACTTTTGAATATCCCATATCCAAATACACTAAATGGAGAGCGAAAGACCGTTGCGGTCGTCGTGCCCCTGTCTAATCGCAGCCATTTTACCGCTGACGAGGAGATCTCATTTCGGCATCTCAAAAACTACCTCGGTGCGTATGATAAATATCTTGTTGTGCCGAAGAGCCTCAAGATAGAACGACCGGGATTTAAGATTAAACCGTTTGACGATCATTTTTTTGGAAGTATTGCGGCCCATACTCGGATGATGTTGGACCCGACGTTTTACGAGGCGTTTCAGGACTACGAGTTCATACTAACTTACCATCTCGATGCTTTGGTTTTTTCCGATCAGCTAATGGAGTGGTGTGATCGGGGTTATGATTTTATTGGGGCACCGCGGCTTGGACAGTCTGATACGCCGCATGTAGTCGGCAATGGCGGTTTTGCACTGCGGAAGGTTGAGAGTTTGCTGAAGGTGCTGAGGTCGGATGAGTACGCTGTTGATCCTTCGGCGTTTTGGGAGTCGTTTAGCGCCGGAAAGTCCTTGTCACTTCAACTTGCGAACTTGCCCCGGAAATATCTGAAACGTTTCCGACCGCTGAACAACATTCGGCGGGATGTTGCTGCCTACTTACGGGAGCCCTTCCCTTGCGAGGATATTTTCCTCTCTGAGCGGGCCACAAAATATTACCCTGAGTTCAACTTTGCGCCGCTGGAAATGGCCTTTCGTTTTGCTTTCGACGAAGTGCCGCGTCTTTGTTTTGAGATAACAGGAGAAACCTTGCCCTTTGGTTGCCACGCCTGGCATAAGCAGGATAGGAAATTCTGGGAGCCGTTTCTGCTCTCGGAATCGTAATTGTAAGATGTCTATAACCGGAAAGATTATTAAGATTTTGAGCCTCGGCACCGGTGTTCTGCTGCGTTTGGGCGGTCAGAAATCAACCCGCGAACCCGTCCTACCCCCAAGTTCCCAGGCCGGCTCAGATAACGCAGGGGATATTCTCCTGGTCGGCTTTGTCGGCGGAACCGGCGGCATTTCGGTGATGATGTTGGAACTCGGAGCTTGTCTGGTATCTCGTGGGCTCAGAGTTAGAATCGTAGTTCCGTCGTGGGAGACGACCATTGACTATGCAGAACGCTGCCGACAGCGCGGGGTGGGAGTCGAAAGAACACCCTTGCTATTCGAACGCACTTCGCGCTTAGGTCAGTTGGTCAACGCTCTCAGGTTCGTTGGTCGTTACCGTGCCGCAATTATTCATTACCATGCGAATGGAGACGTTCTGCATCACTCGTTTCTTTACGCGATGGATCTTCTTCACGCACCGCCGAGTTTCTTTACTCCACAAGGCACGTTTGACGAGCCCCTTTCTCAACTCTCCGCCACCCACTGGGCATCGGCCGTTCCCCGCCATTTCAAGCAGGTAATCTGCATCTCGCGACGGGTTTTACGCAGGCAGCTAGGTTACGGCGTGTCCAAGGAGCGTCTGCGGCTAATTTACAATGGAGTAAACGTTGACCGATTCGCTAGCGGTGACGCGCGGGTCGCCCGTCAGGAGTTGGGCGCACCAGACAGAGCGCGCTTGATCGTCTTTTCGGCCCGAATCGAACCGCAGAAACGCCCGCTCGACGGGGTTCGAGCATTCCGTCAAATCGCTGATGAGTTCCCGGATGCCCAGCTTGTCTTTGTAGGCGCAGGTTCGCTCGAGGTGCAAACCAGAACGGAGGCGGAACAAGCAGGTTTGTCCGCGCGAGTTTACTTCGTGGGTCATCGAGACGACGTCCCTAATTGGCTGGCTGCAGCGAACGTATGGCTGTTGCCGACGGAAACGGAGGGCTTTAGCTTAGCTGTGATCGAGGCGATGGCGGCGGGTTGTTCGATCGTCAGCACACAATGCCCGGGGAATGATGAGATTCTCGTACACGAGGAAAACTCGCTCGTTGTCGCGGTGGGTGACGTGGGGGCGATGGCGCAGGCACTTCGGCGTTTACTTTCGGACCCGGGATTGAGTTCCAAATTGCGCGGAAATGCGCGAGAAACGGCGCGACGATACTCTTTGTATCATATGGTGGAGGCCCACCTCGCGTGTTACACCGACGCGCAAGTTGATGCCTCTGAATCTAACGCTGCAGCGAACACGCACGCGACGCGTTCATTCGATTCCACTGAAAAGGGCTAGGGCGATGAATCAAGTATCTGCCCCCATCTCCGTTGTTATTCCTTGCTACAATCAAGCAAAGTACCTTGGGGAAGCGATCGAGAGCGTGCTAGCGCAGACTTACAAAAATTTCGATATCATTGTGATCGACGACGGTTCGCCTGACGATGTTAAGGAGGTAACCTCACGATACCCGCAGGTTCGATGTATCCGGCAGGAGAACCAGGGGCTTGCGGCCGCTCGGAACACCGGGCTTTGCGCGAGTGAAGGTGAATTTATTGTCTTTCTCGATTCCGACGACGTCTTGCTTCCGGAAGCGTTAGCCGTCGGCGTCGAAGCTCTCGCGGAGCATCCTGGGTGCGCTTTTGTGTTTGGTGATTTTGATGTCGTGGATGTGAATAGGGTGCCGCTCCCGCCTTGGCAACAGCCAGCCCATGAAGACGACCCTTATCTTGCTCTGTTACGTCGAAATTACATAGCGATGCATTCCGCGGTGATGTTTCGACGCGACGTCGTGGTCGAGGTCGGAGGGTTCGACCGTTCTCTTAGATCGGCGGAAGATTACGATCTGTATCTAAGGATTACGAGGACGTATCGTGTCCATTATCACGGGAAATTGGTGTCCGAGTATCGCCGGCACGGTTCCAGCTTATCGGGGAATCCAGTTCAGATGATCGAATGCGTATTGACGGTTTTCCGCAAGCAGTGGCCGTATGTAAAGGGGCGGCGAGAATATGAGGAGGCGTATCGGACCGGCCTGCGCCATTATCGCTGGCGATTTGGCGAGCAGTTGGTGGAACGGATAAGGACTCGGGTGAAGGATGGTACGGATCGGCGGCGAGTTATGAAGGACGTTTGGGCATTGATTCGGTACTATCCGAACGGTTTTGTCCGTCATGCGGGCCGTAAGTTGTATTGCACCTTAACTGGACGATCCGACTGATTGACACTTTCTCTTAAAGGCATGACCCTGAAACAAACTCTCACGCGAATACTGCCGCGACCACTGGGTTCGATGGCTGAAGAGCCCAATCGATGGATCTGAGGCCCATTAAGGCGGAGGAAATCTTATTAACATTGACCGCAACCCGCTTGTATCCGTGATCACGATCTTTCTAGATGGTGAGAAGTTCATAGCTGAAGCTATCGAAAGCGTGATCGCGCAGACTTATGAACATTGGGAACTTATATTGGTCGATGATGGGTCGATAGATCGAAGCACGTCGATCGCGCGGTCATATGAGGCGCGGTACCCCGGGAAGGTGAGATATTTTGAGCACGAGGGCCATGTCAATGAGGGAATGAGCGCATCGCGTAATCTAGGCGTTCGCCACGCCAGGGGAGAGCTTGTGTCGCTTCTGGACGCGGACGACGTTTGGCTTCCGCAAAAACTGGCGAGACATGTGGAGATTCTCAGCTCGCAGCCCGAGGCGTCCATGCTCTATGGGGCGACTCAATACTGGTATAGCTGGAGTCGTGAAGCTCAGGATGTCGAGCGGGACAGGGTTTGGAGCAATTTCGGAGTTCAGCCTAATACTCTCGTGCAGCCGCCGGAGCTACTATTTGGTTTTTTGCGCGATGGCAGAACTGCACCTTGTACGTGCAGCACAACGTTCCGCCGTCGGGTGTTTGACGAGATCGGGGGTTTCGAAAATGCGTTCCGCGGACAGTATGAGGACCAAGTCTTTTATGCAAAGGTGTGTCTGCAGGCGCCGGTCTTTGTGACGGATGAGTGCTGGGAGTTATACAGGCAGCACCCAAGATCTTCATGTTCTGTTGCGCAACAGAGTGGGGAGGCGGATCGCGCTCGCGAAGCTTACCTTAAATGGCTGGAAGGTTATTTGCGAACCAAGGGAGTTGTGGACGCCGAGTTGTGGGGGGGCCTGCGTAAGGCATTGCGGCCTTACAGATATCCGAGGATACACGGGCTGAAGTCAGGGGCAAAGCGTTTGGGATGGCGGGTAAGCGATGGGATCTTGAGGGCCGTGGTTCCGATGTTGCCGGATGTGCTTCGCCGCAGCAAACGTCGGGAGCGACGGGAGCGCGGATGAACCGAGGAACTGTTTTTCAAAAGTATATCCTGCGTGGTCTTGATAGCTATGCAACAATTTCGAGCGGAATTTGAGACGTCGAGATTGAAGCAGAAGTAAGACAGAATCTGTTTATGACTAGAACAACAAATCAAGGCTCCGATGAGCGGGCGTCCGCCGCTCTATCGGTGAGTGCCGGCGGGGGACTTTTGCGTCGGACCGCTAAGAAGGTGATGCCTCGGCCGCTGTTTCGGTGGTTGAAGACACGGCTCCGGGGGCCTGAGGAGACGCCGGGGGTCGGTGAGGTTGATCTTGGAGATCTGCGACGTGTTACTCCGATCAGCTCGCGTTGGGGCTATGAAAGGGGACGCCCCGTCGATCGGTATTATATTGAGCGATTCCTGTCGGATCGTTCGGAAGATATCCAGGGCCGAGTGCTCGAGATCGCGGACAATGCGTACACGGTCAAATATGGCGGCGAACGGGTGACTACGAGCGAAGTGCTGCACGCCGAGGAAGGGAATCCGAGTGCGACGATCGTCGGTGACTTGGCTGCGGGGGACAACATTCCGTCAGACGCTTTCGAATGCATCATTCTGACGCAGACGCTTCTTTTGATCTATGATGTACCAGCTGCGATCCGGACTGTCCATCGTATTCTGAAACCGGGGGGCGTTGTGCTGGTGACAGTTCCGGGTGTCAGTCATAAGATTACGCGTTATGATATGGATCGGTGGGGTGATTATTGGAGGTTTACGAGTTTGTCGATCCGGCGGCTCTTTGAGGAGGTGTTTCCTGCTGAAAATTTGGAGGTCGAGGCCCACGGCAATGTATTGACGGCAGCGGCGTTTCTATACGGGTTGGGGGCCGAAGAGATCACTGAGGAAGAATTCGCATACGATGATCCAGACTTTGAGGTTTCGATAGCGTTGAGAGCAGTTAAGCCTGGGAGGCGAGTATGATCGCCGGCGGCGTGACGAAAATGCGGCGGTACGCGGGGCGTGTCAGGCGGAGCCTCTGGCGTCGGTCGTTGATTCTTCTCTATCACCGCGTTGAGGAAGTTTGGCCTGATCCGTGGGGGCTGGCGGTTTCGCCGGCGAACTTTCGAGACCATCTGGAAGTGATCCGCGGGTACGGGGCTGCGCTCTCGCTCAGCGAACTGGTTGAATCTTTGAGTGCGGGGAAAGTTCCGCGGAAGGGGATCGTGCTGACCTTTGATGACGGTTATGCCGACAACCTAAACAACGCAAAGCCGCTGCTTGAGGAGTTTGGGATTCCGGCGACCGTGTTTGTTGCCACCGGATATATTGGAGGGCAGCGCGAGTTTTGGTGGGATGCGCTGGATAACGTCTTTCTGCAGCCAAATACACTTCCCGGGGAATTAAGGCTAAGGATCAGCGGGAGCGAACATCAGTGGGATCTCGGCGACGCAGCAGTGTACACTGCGGAGCGTACGGTGATCGAACGGGAATCCAAAGAGGGGCGGGGTGCTGCCGGCGTGCGTGAGAAGACTTATCAAGAATTATGGAAGTTGCTTCATCCTCTGACTGATGTCGAGCGAAGGATAACACTCGGCGAACTGCAATCGTGGAGCGGCGTGGACCCATCAGTTCGCCCGAGTCATCGGCTCTTGTCGCGCGAAGAAGTTCGGAAATTGGACGAGGGGGATCTCGTAGAAGTGGGAGCGCACAGCGTTACGCATTCGTCACTGGGGAGCCTGACACGGGACGACCAGGTGAACGAGATCAGGGAATGTAAGTCGGTGCTGGAAGATATTTTGGAACGCCCGGTAACAAACTTCGCTTACCCTTTCGGAAAAGATTGGGATTTCAATCAGGAAACTATCGATGCGGTGCGGGAAGCCGGTTTTGGATCTGCCTGCTCGACGACGCGAACGCACGTAGGACGAGATGCCGATCTTTTTCGACTTCCGCGAGTCGTTGCATCGGACTTGAACGCCGAGCAGTTCGACAGGTTTCTCTTTGATCTTTTCAATGGTTAAGTTATTCCGTTTCTTCAGTTAGAACGGGAAGAGTATTGGAAGCAACAGGACGCTTATAGCTATAACAATGGCGGAGACCGGAAGGCCGTGGAAGAGGTAATCGCTGAAGCGATATCCGCCGGGGCTCATAACTAGGACGTTGGCCGGATGGGCAACGGGACTGAGGAATGAGGCGGCGAGGGCGTAGGCGATGCCCATCATGAAGGGATAGGGCGAGACTTCCATATTCGCTGCGGCGGTCAGGGCGATGGGGGACATTAATACCGCTACGACAGCACTAGGCATCGTTTGGGTAATAAGGATCGAAAAGATCATTAAGCCGGCCAGCACCGCGGTCGGGCCAAAGCTTCCGACGCTGTCGATCACTAACCCCGCCAGCAAGGATGCGCCGCCGGTGGTTCCCAGTGCTGCACCTAAGGGCAGCATAGCCGCGATGAGGAAAACGGCTTTCCAATCGATCGCCTCATACGCTTGCTCCATCGATAGGCAGCGAGTTGCCACCATCAGTACACAGCCAGTGATGGCGGCGATCGCGATCGGCATTTGGATAAAGATAACGGCCGCGATCACGCCGACCATTATCAATGAGGCTATGGGCGCCTTCGCGGCCTTTGGCTCTTCCTGAACCTCAGCCTGGAGAACGACGAAGTCGCGGTCGCGGGCCAGCAGTTCAAACCGGTCGCGAGGTCCGTAACATAACAACGCATCACCAAAACTCAGTTCGATCTCAGCTATTTCGGTTCGATAGGGCCGATCGCCCCGCCAAATAGCCAGTACCGAGAGGCCGTATTTTTCGCGAAACCGAGTTTCCGCGAGCGTTTTGCCCGCGAGCGAAGTATATGGCGAGAGCATTACTTCGACGACCCGCATCGAACCAACCTCGAGCTTTTCTAGTTTAACGTCTACTTTCTTATCGATGCTTACGGACTCTAGCCCCTTGACCACCTCTAGATTTCGGCGGCGTCCACCGACAAGCAACCGGTCACCGGGTTCGAGTGGTTGGTCGCTTTCGGGCATCTGCCAAACCCCGTCCGCGTAATAGATCGCTAATGCGTCAAGGCCGAACGCTGCACCCAAACGGCTTTCTTTCAAGGTGCGGCCGGCAAGTGCGGAACCGTCAGTTACCCTAATGACGAGGATGCGGCCGGAAAGGCCATATTTGGTGAGATCTTGCTCCGAAACTGGTTTCGTGGGTAACGTATTGTTCAGTTCACTGATCTTTTCGGGTGAACCCTGTACTAACAATTGATCGCCTACCTGCAGGTCAACGTCCTGCACGTCAATGTCTTCGACATTATCGCCGCAGCAGATCGCGAGAACATTAACACCGTAACTGCTTCGAAACGCGAGTTGCGCAACGGTATTCCCGATGAGTTCCGAATCTTTTTCTAGCTTTATCTCCGCAAGAGAGATAGAGCCGGAGAAGAGGATCGAGTTGACTTCAGCGGCTTCGTCGAGCTCGATAACGGGAGCACTGGCGATCTCCTCTATTCGGTCGAGGCGGCCGAGGATCAGCAGTCGGTCGCCGGAGCGGATCTCTTCGTCGGGCTCGGCAGGGACGCGCATGCCAGTGCGTCGGCGAATACTGAGAACGTTGAGGCCGAGGGCGCGTCCAATTCGGCTCTCGCCAAGTGTCTTGCCGGCGAGCGGGCTTTCATCCGGGACGACAAGGTAGGCGAGACGCTCTGCCAGACTGTAGAGTTGTCGGATATCGGGGCCATTAGACCCGTTATCAGCGGGAAGCTGCGCGTTGGAATTCCGAGTTGGCAGGAACCTGCGGCCGACCAAGCTCATATACGTGACGGCTGCCGCGAGGATTACCAGTCCGCCTATGGTGAAGTCGAACATCTCAAGTGGACGAAGCCCCGCCTCCACAAGCGCGTCGCGGACAAGTAGGTTGCTGGGTGTGCCGATCAGAAGGATCAGCCCACCAAGCAGCGAACCGTAGGCCATCGGCAGCAACAGCTTAGAAGCGTGTCTGTTAGTCGCGCGAGCGAGATCAGTGGTTATCGGGAGGAACATCGCCGCGACTCCGATGTTATTCATAAATGAAGATAAGAGCGCGGTTACGGTCATCAAAACGGAGGTCAATTTGCCGTCGCCCCCCTTCGCGAACCGCATTAACTGGTTGCCGATCATGGAAGAGACGCCAGTTTTGGCTAAGCCGGCGGATAGGATATACATGGCCCAAACAGTTATTACGGCGGGGTTGCTGAAACCGGCGATGGCTTGTTCGGAGGTTACGAGGCCAGTGAGCGCCAGTGCGACGAGGACGCCGAGTGCTGTTAGATCCAGTCGCACGACCTCGGTAACGAAAAGCACCACCGCAGCAAGCAAAATGCCGAATGTGAGGGCGATCTCAAAGGTCATATCGGGCGGTTAGATGTCATCCGCGATTGAAGGCCGTGGGCTGAATTTCAAGCGAGGAAACGGTCGGTCGGCCCATATCCTTATTATTGTGAGCCTCGCATCGAATTGCGGTATGAAACGTAGATGTCGGACAGGCGTTCCGCTGAAGCGGGATCGCTACGTGAGAGCAGTGTTATGATCTCGTCTCGTTGGGTGAACAATGGTCTGACACTCTCACGCTGCGCCTCGGTCAGAACCGAATCGGTCTCTCGCTCCATTTCGGCTTGTAGGTTAGTGAAGAAGTCACTCGCCGATTGACGCGCAGGTTCATACTCAGCGCGTCGAGCATCAATCACCGAAGAGGCCAGCGTGTTTTTAACTAAGGCTGATCTCAACTGGCGTTGCGTTTCGGCGAGTTCGGCAGCGCGTTCGCGAGCCGTTAACCACACCGGAACTAGCCCAAGTAGGAACACCACCAGAAGTACCGCACCATATATGGCTATCTTTTTGATGAGGGGATTTTGCCAGGTAGGATTCGGGCCCCTCTCGTTTGTTTTCTTCTCTGTATTCATAACTTTCTATTTTTTGGCTGCTGAAGTACAAACAACACTTTACCACTATAGATGAAAGTACTCTGTACGACATCGATCAATTGATCCGGGTTTTGCTAAAGCAGTTTGTAATGGGGCAAAATGTGAATTCGCTCTGTAATGTCGATCTTACCGAAGAAAGTGATTCATCTAGCGACTGCCCTTCGCGAGGAAGGCGGGCGGGGGATGCTTGTAGGCGGTTGTGTGCGGGATGAATTGATGGGCCGGGAGCCGACGGATTGGGATCTGGAGGTTTATGGGGTCGCGCCGGATAAGCTGAAAGGGCTGCTTGAAACGTTTGTTGACGGTCTATCGGAGGCCGGGCGTACGCCGTCGCTGAGTGTTGTGGGGGAGGCGTTTGCGGTGTATCGGATCGGGCGAGATCTGGATGTTTCGCTGCCGCGGCGGGACCGGAAGGTGGGGCGGGGGCATCGGGGGTTTGCAATTGAAGGCGACCCGGATATGTCATTTGAGGAGGCATGTTCGCGGCGGGATTTTGCGGTCAATGCGATCTTGAAGGATCCGCTGAGTGGCGAGACCATCGATCCGTTTGACGGGCGTCGGGATATTGAGCGGAAGGTGCTGCGGCATGTTTCGGACGCGACGTTTGCGGAGGATTCGCTGCGGGTGCTAAGGGCGGCGCAGTTTTCGGCACGTTTTGAGTTTGATATAGCGGCGGAGACGGTAGAGTTGTGCAAGGCGATCGATGTGACTGACCTGCCGCGGGAGCGGGTCTGGGGTGAGCTGGAGAAGCTTTTGCTGAGGGCTGAACAGCCGTCGATCGGGCTAAGGTGGCTTTACGAACTGGGGGTTGTCCGGCAGTTATTTCCGGAGTTGGATGCGCTGGTGGGGATTCCGCAGGAGCCGGAGTGGCATCCGGAAGGGGATGTTGATGTGCATACGCTGATGGTGGTGGACGAGGCGCGACGCCTGATCGATGATCTGCCGTATGAGCGGCAGGTTGCGGTGATGTTGGGAGCTCTTGCACACGATTTTGGAAAGCCGCCGACGACGGAGTT
>JACDAK010000007.1 GCA_013695495.1 Blastocatellia bacterium
CACTCCGCTTGGCGTCGAGGTCAACGGTCAACGGGCGTGGCTATGGCTGCCGATAATCGGTCAGTTCCAGCCCTCGGAATTTACTAAGATTCCCACGGTGCTGATGCTTGCGAAGTATTTTGGGGCGCGCCGCGGCGGGACGCTGCGCTTCACAGAGGTGCTTGTGGGCGGCGTTATCCTCGCGGGCCCTGTTGGCCTGATCATGCTTGAGCCTGACGCCGGCCAAGCAATAACCTATTTCCCGATCTTAGCTGCCGTTTTGTTTCTTTCCGCCGTCAAGATCCGATACGTTGTCGGCTGTCTGCTCGCAGCAGCCATCCTGATACCGGCAGCCTATGTCATTGGCGTTGAGACGGAACTGATCAAGCCTTATCAGCAGCAACGAATCGAAGCGATCATTAATCCCGACAGCGTCGATCCTCGGGGTTACGGTTATCATACGGTGCAATCGATGATTACTGTTGGCAAGGGTGGCCTAGCCGGGATCCAAGGAGACAGCGAAACTTCGCAGAGCGTGCTGCGGTTTTTGCCCGAGCCTCATACCGATTTCATTTTTGCTGTCACAGCTGAAAACACAGGGTTCATTGGCTGCGTGGCGCTGCTGTTTGCCTACGCTTTGCTGATCTCACGGCTTATCGGAGGTGCACGCGAAGCTAACGATCGTTCGGGAATGCTTGTTATAATGTCTATTGCAACGGCGATGACGTTTCAGATATTTATCAATATCGGAATGACGCTCGGCTTTTTGCCGGTCATTGGAGTTCCGCTGCCGCTGATGAGCGCCGGTCTTTCAGCGATCTTGGCGACTTTCATCGCGATCGGGTTTGCGGTGAGTATCAGAATGCGTCGGTTCGTTAACTGATAGCAGGCTTTATGAGGTTTATATGGCTAGAGAACGAAGGATAGTTGAACGCGAAGTTCGGACGGTTGAGAAAAAGAACGGCTGGGGGGCGCGCATCGCCTGGGGAACTATGGCACTGCTGCTTGCACTTTCCGCAGGCGGCCTGACTGGCCTGTTGGTGGCTTACTACCTAAACAATTCCCGCTATTCCGTCGAGGTGTCCGCTCTTGCCACATATCGCCCGCCGCAGGTAACAACCATCTACGCTGATGACGGCGAGACAGTTCTGGCCGAATTTGCACTTGAAAAGCGAATCCCGATCAAAGAACAGGATATTCCCAAGAACGTAGAAAATGCATTGCTTGCGATAGAAGATTACAGGTACTACGATCATATCGGGATCGATCCTTATCGTATCGCCGGGGCGATCTTTAAGAACGTGACCACGGGGCGGACCGAAGGAGCCTCGACGATAACCCAGCAGCTTGCGAAGAACCTTTTCCTTTATCGTGATCAGACGTATACGCGGAAGGTCAACGAATGGATGGTCGCGCTCCAGATCGAGCGGTTCTACACAAAGCGCCAGATCCTTGAGATGTACATGAATTATGTGTTCCTCGGTGCGGGTGCTTATGGGTTCGAGGCGGGAGCACGTACCTATTTCGGCAAAACGCTAAAGGACCTCAATCTTGAAGAGGCAGCGCTACTTGCTGCGATCCCGAAATCTCCGGAATACTCGCCGACTCGAAACATGGAGCGCGCGAAAATGCGTCGCGACATCGTACTTGATCAAATGGCGAAGTACGGCTATATCACGGGCGCCGACGCGAGCGCGGCCAAAGCGAAGCCGATCAAGCTTGCCGACACTGCCTATTACCAGTCGCTCCCGAAATCGACTGCGTGGGATTATCCTGTGGAAGAGATCCGCAAATACCTCGAAGATAAATACACAACGCGCGTTGCACAGGGAGGATTGAAAGTTTACACGACGATCAACGTGGAGGGGCAGAAGATCGCGACCAGCATTATCCGCGAAAGGCTTCGAGCCTTCGACCGCGGCCGCAAGTGGCGTTCAGATTACAAGAACATCCTAGTCGACTTTGAAGGCCAGCCGCTTACCGATCCGAAGGAGATCGAAAAGACGCTCACATCCTACAAGCATGCCGATTGGTATGGTGACGAATACGAGGAAGGCGAATACATTAAGGGACTTATCGTCTCGCAGACCAAATCAGCCGATGAGGTTGAGGTTCGATTCGGTCGTTACTCGGCAACCGTCACTTCGAAAGAGATGGGCAGGAGCGGGAAGCGGCCGAAAGACGAGTTGAAGCCGGGTTTCCTCGCCGAATTTCATATCAAGAAGGTCGACCCCGACCTGCAAATGCTCGAAGTTGAGCTCTCGCAGGTGCCTGAGATCCAGGCTGCGATCCTCTCGCTCAACGTGACCAATGGCGAGATCGTGACGATGGTAGGCGGCTACGACTTCCACACAAACCGTTTCAATAACGCGACGCAGGGCCTAAGGCAAACGGGATCTGCTTACAAGCCTTTTGTTTATGCTGCCGCCGTAGAAGACGGCATGACACCTGACATGATCGTTAGTGGAGCGCCGATCAAACGCGGGACGTGGCAGCCGTCGAACTACGACGGTTCGGCGAGCCATCCGAACGTTCCGATGCGTTTGGCGCTTGCTAAATCTTATAACCTTGCCGCGGTTCATCTGCTTGAGCAGGTCGGCATTCAATCGGGCGGCCAAATGGTTCGCCGCTTCGGCATTACGAACCCGATGGCCCCGAGCCTTCCGTCGGCCCTTGGCGCCAGTGAAGTTTCACTTTTGGAGATGGTGGCGGCTTATGGTGCGTTCCCCAATAAGGGCGTGCGCATGCAGCCTCATTTGATCAGAAAGGTTTACAGTCGCGACGGGACACTTCTGGAAGAGTGGGACGGTTCGAGTTCGAAGGTCATGAGCGAGTACGTCGCTCTGACAATGGTCGACATGATGCGAGGCGTTGTGCAGGGCGGCGGCACGGCGACCAACGCGAGTGCGAGCGGGCATCCACTTGCCGGAAAGACCGGCACCGTAAATAACCATACTGACGTTTGGTTTATCGGCTACACTCCTGAATACTCGACAGGGGTCTGGATGGGTAATCCCACAAAGAAGGAATCGCTCGGCCGCGGAATGACAGGCGGCGGCGGTGCGGTGCCGTTCTTTAATGGATTTATGGTTCCCTTTATGAAGGATAAGCCGAAGGTGGAGTTCGGCAAGGTGCCGCCGATGCCTGCGGAGATCCGCGCGTTGATGGAGCGGAACAAACGTGAGGAGCGCGAAAAGCTTGCCCGAGCCGAACTTGCCGCAGCGAGGTCTGGTGCAACCACCTCGGTTGCGAATACCTCGGTTGATGAGCTTTCGCCTGCGTCGCCGACAACCAATCCGGGTCAGACGGGTACGGGTACAGGAACTGTGGTGCCCCGCGCGATCCAACAAGCTGAAGATCCGCCGGTCGTCGCTAAACCACCGCCACCGCCTCCGCAAAGGAAGCCTGAACCGCAGAGCCCCGGCCCTGATGGTACTGCACCCCGAGGCAGAAAAGGTGACGGATAGCATAAGTCAAAAAAGGCCCGCCGGAATGGCGAGCCTTTTTTGCTATTCGGAGCAAAATCTCCCAAGGTAGTATGGCAGCATCTTTCTCCACCATACCCAGTCGTGGTTCACATCATGACCCCATACATCTAATAGATGCGGAATGCCTTTTGAATGCAGGAGTGCCGAAAACTCGCGGCTTCGATCCGGTGCCTCAAATGCACCTTGCCCCGTCACCAGAACGATCGAATCTGCCTCCTGCAGCCTTGGCAGATGATGGTCGTCGTTCAAATTCTTCAGGTACATCATCGGATTATTAAAATAGACGTTGTCGTCGTAGTAACTTTCCAGATAATTGTAGATGTCGTAGCTGCCGCTCATGGCAATCGTGCCGCGGAAGCTGTCAGAGTGCTTGAAATAAGTATTCGCGGCCAGAAGTGCCCCAAGTGACGCTCCGGTTGTGAGCGGCATCGCGTCAGAGCCGCATTCATTTCGGATAAGCGGCAGCACCTCTTCCATTATGTAGCGGTCATAGCGCGTGAGCATTTCGACCTTCCAGCCGGGATGCGATTCGCGGTTCAGCAAGCTGTAGCGATTGACGGAGTTGATCGAGTAGGCACGAATGAGCCCGTCGTCAATAAATTGCTTTATCGCGTCAACCAAATAGAATCTTTCATATTCGAGGTAATCAGCCGCCGCCGTCGGAAACATTAGCAGCGGATATCCCGCGTGGCCATAGGC
>JACDAK010000034.1 GCA_013695495.1 Blastocatellia bacterium
CCGCTGATGCGAATCTGGTCAAAAGCCGTATCGACATATTCCTGAAAATCGGGCGTGAGCGTAATGACGCGCGGTACGCCGTCTTTCGAGCGAACTTTGGCAGGCATTTGCCGCCGGGCGATCTCGCCTACGATTTCGCCGAGGTTGTCGATGCAGCCAATCGCGGTCGTCGTGTCGTTTATGCCCGGCGAAAAGGCCTTCAACGCGATGTCCACGATTTGGCGAATCCCGAAGCCTACGTCCTTTTCGATGTTTCCCACCTTAGCTCCAGCGAACAAATCTCCGCGAGTCTCGTATTTTTCGAATCGAAATGCCGAATATGAAAAAAAAGCCGCTGGCATTCAGTAGGAAGGAACAGCAGAATGGCCGGAACAGGATACAAACGGGTCTCAAAAAAAAATCTGTGCGGTATTTGCGGGAAGCCGGACTGGTGCAGCACGACGTTCGCGGAAAATATATCATTCTGTGCTCGGACCACTGCCAATGCGGACAGGGTCAGCCGATATGGCTGGGGCGTCTACTACGATCAGAATTCCGCCTTTGATTTCAGGCCCGCTTTCGATTGGACCCCTAAACAGAGGAAATCCGGTTCCCCGCAAAATCCTTCGGGGAAGGCGTTTTGGGAGTCTTTGCTGCCCGATATTCAGATCACAGGATCGATCGCACTTCCCGGAAAGGAATATTATCGCAACGGTACCACGGTAGGGATAACCCTGGTGCTCGGCTGTAAGCCGGTGAGTGCAGTCGCAGGACTCGACAATAGGAACAATCCGATTGGCATTGTCGCTTCTTCCGTGGAAGACGGCTTCGGTCAAACCCTCGCCTCCGGGCTGCGTTTTCATACCTGATCAGAACAAATAAATGCTTTCAATCCAGGAATCAAAAACATCTGGCATTACTGCGCCCTTTTCAGGTTCGGAGTCCGATGCCAAACAGCACGATGTTCGAGACGCCTCCGCACAGCCGCAGGTTTATGTCCCCCATCATATTGTCGGCGGTTCTCCCCATCCCGGAGTGATTGTCGAGACGCCGGGACTTGCGAATGTCGAGCCTCCGCCAGTCACGTACCGTCCTCATCTTCCAAAAGAACTCTGTGTCAGCGGAAAACTCTCGGCTATGCAGCTTGAGCGGGTAATTTATGCTGGCCAGGCTCATCAGCAGCGGCTCCCGGACGGATCGCGAGCAGGCATCAGTATTGGCGACGGCACGGGAACCGGGAAAACCGCAACATTGGCTGGAATAATTCTTGACAATTGGTTCCAGGGCAGAAAGCGTGCCGTCTGGTTCTCGGTCAAAGCCGACCTGATCGAAGCCGTGTCGGATGAGTTCGCGAGACTCGGTCTCACTCCGTCGATAAAGCTTATTAACGATTTTCCGACCGTCGGCGAAATCGCATTCGGCGATGGCATCGTTTTCTGCACATATCGATCACTGATAGCCCGCTCGAAGTCGGGCAATCGCCGTATCGACCAGCTCATTCGATGGCTTGGAATCGATGGAGTCGTCATCTTCGACGAGGGACACAAGGCGAAGTACGCATTCGCCGATGATCGCGGAAAATCGACGCAGACCGGAGCGGCGGTCCTTGAGATTCAAGACGCGGTTCGTTTTCCCGATTTCAGAGTTGTTTATTCATCGGCCACCTCAGCCGGCGAAGTACGGCACCTTGCGTACATGTCGAGGCTCGGCCTTTGGGGTGAGGGAACAAATTTTCCGATGGGGTTCGAGCAGCTCGCTGAGGAGATCGAATCGGGCGGCATCGGCGCTCTTGAAATGATCTGCCGCGATCTTAAAGCGATGGGCCGATACCTCTGCGGCAACCTCAGTATGGGAATCGACCCGGAATCCGGGCTAGGGGTTGAGTTCCGCGAAGTGACCCACTGGCTAACGCCGGCACAGCGGCAAATGTACGACAATATGGCCCAGGGTTGGCAGGAGGTATTCAAGAACATTCATCAGGCATTGGACCTTACCAATTCCGGTAAGGTGACCAGAGGCGCGGCCGTCAATCAGTTCTGGGCGGAGCATCAGCGATGCTTTCGGAATTTGATAACCGCGTTCAAAGTTCCGACGCTGATTCGCGAGATAGAAGAAGCGCTCGGAAGAAGAGAGTCGATCGTTGTTTCCATCACAGGCACGGGCGAAAGCCAGACAAAGAAGCAGATCGAGCGGGCCGCAGACGAGGATGAGGCGATCGACGCGCTCGACTTCAGTCCGCGGGAAACTCTCACACGACTTGTAGCAAACTGTTTTCCTACAACATGTTTTCAAGAGCGAACGAATCCATACACCGGGACGACGGAACACATTCCTGTGTTGGATCCGAATGGGAATCCGGTTGAAAGCCGTGCGGCCTTGCAACTCAGGGCCGAGCTGATGGATAAACTGTCAGTCCTCGAGGTTCCAGAGCATCCGCTCGATCAGCTTGTTAACTACTTCAGCGTCGAGAACGTCGCGGAGATGACGGGACGTAAGAAACGGCTGATCCGAACAGCTTCCGGCACTCTCGAATACCGCCCACGCCAGCTTGCGGGTGTGCCATCGAAGCTTATCAATCTTCACGAGAAGAACGCGTTCCAGAATGGCGACAAACGGATAGCGATCATGTCCGAAGTCGCCTCGACGGGGGACAGCCTTCACGCTGGCCGCCATGTCGGTAACAGGCAGCGGAGGCTGCACATAGCGGCCGAACTCAAATGGTCCGCCGATAAGCAAATCCAAGACTTTGGCCGAACGCACCGCACCGGACAGGTGGCACCGCCCGTCTATCTTCTAGTCTTCACGGAACTGGGCGGTGAAAAGCGATTCTCGGCTACGATCGCACGGAGACTTGGGAACATGGGTGCTCTCACTAAGGGAGACAGACGAGCCGAGAAGGCGGGCAATCTTGATAAGTACAATCTGGAATCGAAAGAGGGCCGCTCCGCACTGAATGTTGTCCTGAGCGCCATCATGCGCGGTTCCGAAGTTTCCGGTATCGATGACCCGAAGCAGGCATTGAGAGATATGGGACTTGTCAAGGGAACCGACAACGGCGAGGAAGTGCCGGATAGTGAGAAGACGAATATCCCTAGATTCCTCAACCGGCTCCTTTCACTCGAAGTAGATCGCCAAAACGCTCTCTTCGATCACTTTTATTCCACATTTGTCGAGACGATCGAATACCTTAAGCAGAATGGAAAACTGGATGACGGCATGGAAGATCTTAAGGCGGCATCGGTAGAAATAGCCAAGCCCCCGCAGATCATGCATTCGGACGCCCTTACGGGTGCGAAGACCGTTTACTACAAACTAAACCTTAAGGTAGCATCTACGCCGGCGAGGTTTAGTGAACTAGCCGCAAGCGATCAGTACCAGTTCTTTCAGCATCGCAAAGATGGTTCGTTCGTCGCGGTTCGTCGAACGCTTTCTCATACCGATCCCGAGACGGGTGAGAGATATCAGATGTACTCGATCTCGAAGCCAGCGGGAAGAAACATGTCATATATTCGTGAGAACGAGCTTAATCAGAAATATCGGGTAGCTCCGAAAAGCCGTGCAGAGCAATGGTGGCGAGAAGAGGAAGCCAAGATCCCACCGTTTGAACAACGAACGGTTCACTTACTTAGTGGAGCTCTACTTCCCATATGGAAATATCTGAAGACGCTCAGTCACGATGCTCTTAATATCGTAAGGACGACGACGGATAGCGGAACTCGTCTTGTCGGGGTCAATGTTGCATCAGAGTGGGTCAGCGACATCCGTCGGCATTTCGGGATTCGTACTGAGCTTCCAGCGACGGTCGCCGAGATACTTCGTGTCGTCGACTTCGAGAACAACACCGTCAATCTGACAGGTGAGATTATTATCCGAACAACACGATTCCAAGGCACCCTTTTAACCGAAGTTTGCCCCGCCACGTTCGAGCAGATTCGCGAGCTTCGCGGGATGGGACTCGTAAATATAGTCCAGCACGGAAAGCAGCGTTTCTTTCTTCCGCAGGAATATCCCCACATCTGCCTTGAACGAATTCTGACGTTATACCCACCAGAGTCCACCAACATCAGTTTTCTACCCGAACTGCAGAATGAATTCTCGGAGTTCGAGAAGGAAAAACCGATCGAGCTGCCCGGATGGCTGATCGAACCGGATGAAGATGTAGTTCTCGGTTTATCGGTCACCCTGGAACTGCGAAAGTGCGCACAGTCATTCCTTCATTTAGATTAAAAAAAATTGTTCTTCAAAAAGTAACCACTCAGCATAATGCGGGTTTTTAGTTATATAGGTTGAATATCGCGATGGAACTCAGATTCCTCCGGGCCCTGAAAACCCAACGGGACTAATCGAATACTTATTTCTAGATCCCGCATCTAGACGAATCCATCGAGGTTTTACAAGGAAGTTACTTTATGAACAATCAGTATGCTGTCGCCGGAACCGACACAGGATCGTCGATCTTAGAGGAAAAGACAGCTCTATATGCCCGAGTTCCGCACTACGTGCTTATAACGGGTGAGAGAGGGACGGGAAAGACGACGATCGCGCGGAAGCTTCATGAGCAAAGCCC
>JACDAK010000074.1 GCA_013695495.1 Blastocatellia bacterium
CGGATGAACTCCTGTGTGCCCAGCCTTTCTATAATCGACCGAAGGCCGTTGTGACCGCCGTGCGATCCTTTCGGCCTGATCCTGACTCTCGCAAGCGGCAAGGCCGCATCGTCTGAAATCACGATCAGCTTTTCAATTGAACGGTCGGGCTTTGCCAGTAAACAGCTGAGAGCCTCGCCGCTCAGGTTCATATAGGTTTGCGGCTTCGCGAGTTCAATGGTGTCGCCGCCAAGAGCCGTGTGGCCGATCAGCGAGCGACATTCCGTCCGGGCCACGAGAGCTTCGAATTCTTGCGCCAACTGGTCAATGACCATGAACCCGATGTTATGCCGCGTGTGCTCGTACTGGGGGCCCGGGTTACCCAAGCCCGCTACGAGCCACTTTGTACTCGGAACAGTTTCCAATTGAACTATTCCGTATCCTTATCTGCAGCCGGTTCGCCGTCTTCTGCTTCACCACCGGCTTCTGCACCCTCTTCGCCGACGACTTCAGGTTCCGCACCTTCTTCGATCTGCGGCTCGAGTTCAGCTTCCTTCACAATGACAATCGAGGCAATAACGCCGTCTTGTGCATCCTGGATCTCGATCCCTTCTTCGACCTTGAGATCGAAGACATGAATCGGATGTTCTGATGTAAGGTCGGTGATATCCACCTCGAACGAATCGGGCGTTCGTGCCGGTTCGCACAACACCTTAACCTCGCGCATTGCCTGCGACAGAACGGCACCCTCCTCTTTCAACGCCTCGGGTTCGCCGAAAAGGTGCACGGGAACCGTCATCTCGATCTTTTCGCCCTTTGCAAACCGACGAAGATCGGCGTGCAAAAGCCTTCCACGCAACGGGTCTATTTGACGATCCTGAAAGATTACGTCATTCACACCCTCGCCTTCGATATCCAACGAGAAAACCGTGTTTACGCCCGAGTCGGTGCGCAGGATAGCCGCAAGCTCACGAAGCTCAGCGGATGCAGCAACGTTCTCGCTGCCACCGCCGTAAACCACGACCGGGACCTTGCCCTCGGCACGCAGGCGGCGGTTCACGCCCTTACCCGTCTCTTCTTTCTTATTCGCCTTAATTACAATCTTTTCAGCCATAATGTCTCCCGCTCGGGTGTTATATAAACAATGACGAAACACTCGTTTCGTCGTGGATCGACTTGATCGCCGATGCCAAAAGCTTCGAAACCGTTAAGATCTCGATCTTTCCGCCTTCGACCAGCGGCTTTCCGTTAACTTCTACCGGGATCGTGTTCGTCACGATCACCTTTTTCAAATGCGAGTTCGTAATATTGTCCACTGCATTTCCTGACAAGACCGCATGCGTAAAGCACGCATAAACCTCATTCGCTCCCGCTTCGTGCAATGCCGCCGCGACCTTGCAGATCGTGCCGCCCGTGTCGCACATATCGTCGACGATAAGGCAATTCTTGCCTTCAACGTCACCAACGATATTCATAACGTCGGCTTCATTGGCACGCTCGCGTCGCTTGTCGCAGAGTGCCAAGCCGGCATCGAGCCGTTTTGCGTAAGCCCGAGCACGTTCGGCGCCGCCCGTGTCGGGAGCAACAACAATCAGGTTCTCGATCGGGTTCTGCCTGAAGTAATCAACCACGATCGGGGCAGCGTAAAGATGGTCCACCGGAATATCAAAAAACCCTTGAATCTGCGATGCGTGCAGGTCGATCGTTAATATACGCTGAGCACCCGCTACTGTCAGCAGATTAGCAACAAGCTTTGCCGCGATCGGCACCCGCGGGCGATCTTTTTTGTCTGACCGTGCGTAACCAAAATACGGAATAACCGCAGTAACGCGTTCTGCAGAAGCCCTTTTGAAGGTGTCGATCATGATCAACAGCTCCATCAGGTTCTGATCCGTCGGGGGGCAGGTCGGCTGAACAATAAAAACATCAGCACCGCGAACATTTTCGCCGATCTGGAAATTAAACTCCCCGTCGGAGAATCTATCAGTACTAGCCCGGCCAAGATCACAGCTCAAATGGCCGCAGATCTCATCGGCAAGTGCGCGGTGGGCATTGCCCGAGAATATCTTTATATTTCCGGTTACACTCATTATGAGCAGACAAAAAAGCGGACGACCTATTTAAACAAGTCGTCCGCTCCGATTTCAATATTGGCTGGGGCGGAAGGATTCGAACCTACGAATGCCGGATCCAAAACCCGGTGCCTTACCACTTGGCGACGCCCCACTGCGATATGTTGAAAATTACTCGGAAGCGAACTAAAGCACCTGTTTGAATGCCTCGCGGTACTGTGACCGCGAAATAGTCGCTACGGCAAAACTTCGCCAGTTGGTCTCAATGCCAAGGGCTTTCATTGCTGTTTGCCGTGTGTTCTCGTTGTCAAAAACTGCAAAAACGCTGGCACCGCTGCCGCTTAACGCTGCGAGTTTGGCACCCAGTTCGAGCAACATATTCTTTGCCCGCGCTGTCTCAGGATATTCGGAAAATACGAAATCCTCAAAGTCGTTCTTCAATGCCGCCTGGTCAAGTTCCCCGGAACCTGTCCGAAAACGGTAATTGGAAAGAATACGATTACCCTCATTTTTTGTCAAGCTATGTGCGTTAAGTGCTGCAAAAGCACCGGCAGTTGGGATTTCCACATCCGGCGTTACGACGACGATATGCTTACACGAAAATTCCTGGGCGTCTGACAGATCAACGCCCCGCCCTGTTCCGAGCATGGCACCTCCGCGCAGAAAGAATGGGACGTCAGATCCGAGTTCCGCAGCCAATCCTTCTAATTCGTCAATTCCGGCTTTAAGATCCCACAATTTCGCAAGAGCGAGCAGGGTCACGGCCGCGTTCGAAGACCCTCCGCCAAGGCCCCCCGGCGACGGTATTTTCTTTTCAAGCGTGATCGAGGCTCCGGCACATCGCCCGGATTTATCGGATAGGGCATTCGCTGCCTTCACGATGATGTTCCGATCACCCACTGGAACCGTCGGGTCATCACAGATCAGGCTGATCTCGCCCGATCTAATAGACGTGAACGTCAATGTATCCGCAAGCGATATGGTCTGAAACGTTGTCACCAGCTCGTGATACCCGTCTTCACGCTTTCTGAGAATTCGCAATCCAAGATTGATCTTGGCAAACGACGGGAGTGTTAGTGACGATTCCTGCACCTTTCAAAGATAGTCTCAGCCAATATAAAAGTAAAAAGCGTGCACCCTTCCGGATGCACGCAGTCGGCGAGGGTTAACATTCCACTACCCCCGAAGCACGAAAACCTGAGTAAAATAGTGTTTGCCGTCCGCGGTAACTGCCACGCCGACCGCACTTTCCTTCCAGCGGGGCGAAAGCACGTTGTTACGGTGCGAGGCAGACTCCATCCATTTCTCGACCGCCGAATCTGCCGGGTCTGCATAGCCCTTCAAAAAGGCAATGTTCTCGCCGATCGCACGCCAATCATGAAGCCCCAGCACCGCCGCGCGGTCATCAACTAAACCGCCGTCTTTTCCGCGATGGCTGAAGAAGTCCTGTTCCGCCATGTTCTGCGAGTGCATGCGAGCTATCTCAGCCACGCGTTCATCCCAAACCAGCGGCGGCAACCCCTGCGTTGCCCGCTTCGTATTCAGAAGATCGAATGAGCGCCGTTCGACTTCGAATGCGAAGCTGACAGTCGACGAAGGCTCAGCCCGACGAACGGGCATCCGCGTCGATGTCATGACAGATCGACCATTCGGCCCGAGGACGTCCACCAAGATGGGCTGTGGCCTCGACTGTGCAGTTGTGGTCGCGGCAGATCCCGCAATGATAAAGAAAAGAAAGAAAGTTAGACGCTTCAAGGTGACCTCACTTCGGCAGCCTGGCGACCTGGATCTCAGGCCCCGAGCTTTGCGTCCGCCCTGCGGCGGTTGCCTTTTCGGTTAAGGTAATAGGGCAGTTCTGAGGTATAGCTCCGTTTGGAACTTCCTCATATCAAATAAAACGATGAATTAGCGAGTAGTTCCGAAAATATCGAGTCCGGATGGTAACATTAGTCATGATGACCGCCGCAGTGCTAGCAAAACGTACCCAAACGCCGATCTACACGGTTCGTCACTACACTCGCATTGGCCTATTGAAGCCGTCTCGGGACTTGCGGAACGGTTACAAGATCTACAAACCTGCAGACAAGGAACGTCTCAAATTCATCGTCGCGGCGAAAGGGTCGGGTTCACACTTGGGGAGATCGAGCAGATCCTCGACCACGCGGGCGGCCGCGACTCTCCGTGCCCAATGGTCCGATCCATCGTCGAACGACGAATCTCCGAAAACCGCGAACGTATCCGCGAACTCAGACGTCTTCAACGGCGGCTGGAATCCGCAGCCGAAGCCTGGACATCAATGAAAGGTTCCGAGCCTGACGGCCATTCGGTTTGCAGATTGATAGAATCTTTTGCCGACTCAAACGATGACTCTTGACTTGACCCTTACTGACAGGTTGTAGAATTAGTCTCGGAGGCAAGGATCATGAAAAAAGCACAAACAGACCCCGTCTGCGGAATGGCAGTTGACCCCGAGACCGCTGCAGCCGAATCCGAATACGAAGGCACCACTTACTATTTCTGCAACCCGGGCTGCAAGACGCGTTTCGGAGCTGAACCGGAAAAGTATCTAGAACAAGACCCGGCGTTGAAGGCGATGCCTGCCCCCCAAATGATCGGCATATCAAGGGAAAAGCCCGCAGCACAGGCCGAACACGTCGACCCCGTTTGCGGAATGACGGTCCAGCCCGACACAGCAGCCGGTACGCACGAACACGATGGCACGCAGTATTACTTTTGTTCAACGGACTGCGTTTCAAAGTTCGCGGCTGATCCCGACCAATATCTCCATCCGACGGCTGTCGAAGATCTTCCGCAAGATGTCGAGTACACCTGTCCGATGCATCCCGAAATTGTTCAGATCGGACCGGGGTCTTGCCCGATCTGCGGGATGGCTCTCGAGCCGAAACAGATCAATCTCGACGACAGGCCGGATCCTGAATACATCGACATGAAGCGGCGCTTTTGGATCTCCGCCGCCCTCACGCTCCCCGTATTCATTCTCGCGATGGGCGAGATGTTCCCCGCGTTTCACTCCGTGATCTCGCCTCGGGTTTCGATCTGGATCCAATTCATCTTGGCGACACCAGTCGTACTTTGGGGCGGTTGGCCGTTCTTTGAACGCGGGTGGGCATCGATAAAGAATGTCAGCCCGAATATGTTCACGCTGATTGCGATCGGCACGGGCGCGGCGCTGCTCTACAGCTTCGCAGCGCTTTTCGCTCCCGGCTTGTTCCCCGAAGCGATGCGGGACGCACACTCCGGCATCATTCCCGCATATTTCGAAGCAGCGGCAGTCATCACGACGCTCGTCCTGCTCGGCCAGGTGCTGGAGCTGCGGGCTAGGTCCCAGACCTCCTCTGCGATAAAGGAGTTGCTGGGGCTAGCACCTGAAACCGCGACCGTTGTCGCCGATGACGGCAGCGAAGACGTTATCGACCTGCGGCACGTGATCGCGGGGCAAACGCTTCGGGTGAAGGCAAACGAGAAGATCCCGACGGATGGTGAGATCATCGAAGGCTCGACGTCGATCGACGAATCGATGGTGACCGGCGAGTCCATGCCGGTCGAAAAATCTGCGGGCGACGCAGTTATCGGCGGCACGATCAACGGCGGCCGAAGCTTTCTTATGCGTGCGGATAGGGTCGGCAGCGACACCCTGCTCGCTCAGATCGTGAAAATGGTCGGCGAGGCGCAGCGTTCGCGTGCTCCGATCCAACGGCTTGCCGACGCCGTGTCCGCTTACTTCGTGCCCGCGGTCATCGTCGTTGCAGTTGTCGCGTTCGTCGTTTGGTTCATCCTCGGCAGCCTAACGTTCGCGATCGTCGCAGCAGTTTCCGTGCTTATCATCGCGTGTCCATGCGCACTCGGCCTCGCCACGCCGATGTCGATCATGGTCGGAACCGGGCACGGTGCGAAGAACGGCGTGCTCGTCAAAAAGGCTGTGGCTCTAGAGACGCTCGAAAAGGTCGATGCCATAGTCGTCGACAAGACCGGCACCCTCACCGAAGGCAAGCCGACCGTCCGCAAGGTCGTCGCTCTCAACGGTCACAGTGACGAACAAATTCTGCGACTCGCCGCCAGCCTCGAAAAGCTGAGCGAACATCCGCTTGCCACCGCAGTAGTCACGGCCGCCGCTGACAGGGGCATCACAACGGAGCGGGTAGACGACTTTGAATCTATGACCGCCATCGGCCTAAAGGGCTCGGTCGGCGGTAAGCGGATCGCGGTCGGCAGCCGAAAGATCTTTGATGACCCTTCGCAGGTCGACAACACGGCAGCAAATGATCTTCGCAACGACGGCCAGAGCGTGATGTTAATCTCGATCGACGGCCGCCTTGCGGGGCTGATCGGCGTTGCCGATGCGATCAAGCCCTCGGCCAAAGATGCGGTGAAAGAGCTTCACCGTCAGGGCCTTGAAGTGATAATGATGACCGGCGATAACCGTGCAACGGCCGACAAGGTCGCCCGCGAACTTGGCATCGACCAGGTCTTCTCCGAGGTTATGCCGGAAGACAAAGCCGCGAAAGTGAAAGAGCTCCAGGCAACGGGCAAACGCGTAGCGATGGCGGGTGACGGCGTCAATGATGCCCCCGCTCTTGCGCAGGCGGACGTCGGCATCGCCTTCGCGAGCGGCACCGATGTCGCTATCGAATCCGCCGACATCACACTCCTCAAACCCGACCTGAACGGCATCCTGCGGGCACGAGCCCTTAGCCGTGCCACGATGCGGAACATTCGCCAGAACCTCTTTTTCGCGTTCATCTACAACGCCGTCGGCGTTCCGATCGCAGCCGGCGTCCTCTTCCCAGTGTTCGGCATCATGCTCTCGCCCATGATCGCCAGCGCGGCAATGACGTTCAGCTCGGTCTCGGTCATCGCCAACGCCCTGCGGCTGAGAAATCAGAAGATCTGACGTATGATTTGAATATGGCAACGATTGCAATTCACGGCGGGGCGGGGACGATACTGCGTTCGGCGATGACGCGGGAGCTGGAGGCGGATTATCGCGACGGGCTCACGGCGGCGCTAAATGCTGGGTGGGAGATACTCGAACGCGGCGGGCCGTCGCTTGATGCGGTTGAGGCAGCAGTGATTTCGCTCGAAAACTTCCCGCTGTTTAACTCGGGGCGCGGTTCCGTATTCACGACTGAGGGCAAGAACGAGATGGACGCCGCGATAATGGACGGCTCGCGGCTTCGCGCCGGAGCGGTCGCATTCGTGCAGAATGTGGTCAACCCGATCAAGCTCGCGCGGCTGGTGATGGAACAAACGGAGCACGTCCTGCTCGCCGGGACGGGTGCGAACCAGTTCGCCGCGCAGCAGGGTGTCGAGATGGCAGACGACGCCTATTTCTTCACGCAGCACCGCTATGACCAGCTGCTCGAAGCTCGCGACCGCGGCGTCGTGCAGTTGGATCACACCGTTGACGAAGCCGACCTCATCACAGAAGCCGACGAGCGGCCGAAAGGGACTGTCGGGGCCGTCGCTTGTGATAACGCGGGCCGTCTAGCGGCTGCAACATCGACGGGCGGGATGACGAACAAGAAGTTTGGCCGCATCGGCGACACGCCTATCATCGGCTCCGGCACCTATGCCGACGACGTGTGCGCCGTCTCATGCACAGGCCACGGCGAGTATTTCATGCTCGGCGCCACCGCCTATGACGTCAGCGCCCGAATGAAATACCAGAACCTAACTCTGGAACAAGCCGCCGCAGGAACCATCGCACGCCTCACAGAGATCGGCGGCGAAGGCGGCCTGATCGCCGTCGACGGCCGCGGCAACGTCACCCTCCCCTTCAACTCCGACGGAATGTACCGAGCCTCCGTCACCGCCGACGGCGAATTCATCATCGATATCTACGCCTGAAACTCGAGATCCTAAAGACGTGTGATCACGGAACAGTCGAGGACCACTTGCTTACGGGGGTGTTCTTTTCTATCAGCCGGCCGCGATATTCGAGAGCAGCCGGAGTTTTGGCGATATCCCTTTTGGTTGGTGGATGGCGGGCGAGCTTGTATAAACTCCCCCATACCTCCAATCCCTCTCGGAGACATCCGTTGCTAGGTGGCTGCCGAATGGAGGTTGGCAGCACGTTAGACACGATCGGCAGCGTCGGCTTGTTGTTGTTGTTCTTCGAGAATGCGGTCGCGCATCTCCTGAACGTACTTGATATCGTCCGGAACGCGGTCGGCGAGCGTGACGACGAGTTCCCCTTTGCGGCCGTTCTTAATGGCGTGGCCAATGGCCTCACGGCTCTCGGGGATGACGCGGACCTGTGCGTTGGAGTCGCTTTTTGCAATACCCTCCTGCAGGAGTTCGACCATCGCTTCCGGCGTTCTTCCTCTAAGATAATTGCCGCGACGAATAACTATGCGGTCGAAGTTCTCACCGGCGATCAAGCCCATTTCGCGTATATCGTCGTCACGGCGATCTCCCGTTCCGTTCAGTACGACAGTCCGATATTTGTTCGGCAGTTTGTTGACGAAGCTGATCAAACCGCGGAAGCCTGAGGGGTTATGTGCGTAGTCCATTAGAACCGTTACAGAGCCGACCTCGACGAAATTGAGACGGCCGGGTGTTTGGGCCGTGCCGGCGTTGAAGGTTGTAAGGCCGACGCGGATGTCTTCGATCGAAATGCCGTGGACGAAGCACGCAAGAGTAGCGGCTAGCACGTTCTGGATCATGAACTCGGCGCGGCCGCCGTACGTCAGCGGGATATTTGCGACCTTTTCGACGCGCACCTTCCACTTCCCTTTCAGGATAGTGACAAAGCCGTTCTCGAAAACGCACGACACGCGACCGCGTTCGGCACGGCGACGGATGTTCGGATGATTCTCGTCCATCGAGAAACATACGACCTTTCCGTCAACGAGGTCACGCATTTTATAGACGAGCTCATCCTCTGCATTCAACACGGCGTATCCGCGGCGGCCGACGGCCCGGGGCACTACAGATTTGACGCGTGCGAGGTCCTCGAGCGTGTTGACGTCCTTAAGCCCAAGGTGGTCTGAATCGATATTGGTAACAACGCCGATGTCGCAATAGTCGAATCCGAGCCCTGAGCGGATGATGCCGCCGCGTGCGGTTTCGAGCACGGCAACCTCGACGGTCGGATCTTTTAGCACGAGCTGGGCGGAGACGGGGCCGGTGTTATCACCCTGCACGATCTGCTGATTCTGAATGTAGGTGCCGTCAGTGGTGGTGAATCCGACGGTGCGGCCGCTGCCTTTGAGGACGTGCGCGATGAGGCGCGTAGTGGTGGTTTTGCCGTTCGTCCCGGTGATGGCAAAGATCGGAATGCGTGCATCGGCTCCCGCCGGGAAGAGCATATCCAGGACGTGCTCGGCGACGTTGCGGCCGATGCCTTCGCTCGGCGAAAGGTGCATGCGGAAGCCGGGTGCGGCGTTAACCTCGATAATGCCGCCGCCGGTTTCATGCAGCGGCTGGCTGACGTTGGGTGCGATGATGTCGATACCGGCGACGTCGAGGCCGATGATGCGGGCGATGCGTTCGAACAAGAATACGTTCTCGGGGTGGAGCTCGTCTGTTCGGTCGATGGCCGTGCCGCCGGTGGAGATGTTGGCGGTTGTTTTGAGCAGAAGCGTCTCGCCCTCGGGCAGGACGCTGTCAATCTCGTAGCCAGCATGCCGGATGCAGCGAAGCGTCTGGCCGTCGACATCGATCTCGGTCAGCACGTTTTCGTGGCCGTAGCCGCGACGCGGGTCGGCATTGGTCTCGTCGATGAGTTCCTGAACGGTGCTTTTGCCGTTGCCGATGACGTGTGCCGGAACCCGTTCCGCGACGGCGATGAGGCGATTGTTGACGACGAGGGCTCGGAAGTCGGCACCGGTAAGCTGCTTTTCGACGATGACCCAGCGACCGTATTCGCGAGCCTTCGCGAAAGCGACGCGGGCGTCCTCAAGCGAGTGCACGCCCACCGTCGCACCCTTTCCATGGTTGCCGTCGAGCGGCTTGATCACGATCGGATAACCGATGCGCTCCAGCGTACTTTCAAGTTCTTCTTCCTCCCGGATCCGGAAGCCTTTAGGAACCGGCACGCCCATATCGCCGAGCAGCGTCTTGGTCGCGTGCTTGTTGCCGGCGATGTCGACGGCGATCATATTGGTGTTGGCGGTGGTCGTTGCCTGAATCCGCTTCTGATAGACGCCGTAACCGAGTTGGACGAGCGACTGATCGTTGAGGCGAATGTAGGGAATGTTACGGGAAACAGCCTCGTCGATGATTGCACCGGTCGAGGGGCCAAAGCGTACCACTTCGCGGATCTCGCGCATTCGTTGGATGTCTTCAGCGATTCCTGTTTTTATCTCGTCGAGCGCAATTCCTTCCGCAAGGTCGGTAAAGAGCTTTACCGCGGCCCTTCCGGCGAATTGGCCGACCTGATCTTCGTAATAGCTGAAAACGACGTTATAGATCCCGCGAGTGTCGGTTTCGCGTGTGCGGCCGTAGCCCGTATCCATACCGGCCAGCGTCTGCAATTCAAGCGCGAAGTGCTCAATGACGTGGCCCGCCCAAGTACCTTCCTGAACGCGTCGCAGGAAGCCGCCTTCTTCCTGATAGCTGCAGCCGTGCGTGAGCAGCGACGGAATTACATCGTTCATGCGGCCGTAGAAGCCCTCGATCTTGTCGGTCGGCATATCTTCATAAGCACCAATGTCGAGGCGCATTATGATGAGCTTCTTCCAGTAGCCGCTCCAGTAATTAGGGCCGCGAAGAGTACGGATCTCCAGAATTTCCATAGAGTTGAAACTTTGAACCTAGACTTAGAACCGTTCGTTCGGAATTACTGATGATAGCAGATAAAGCCCTAATATTTGAATGGTTTGAGACCGAATTAGAGGTCGGGGAGCAAGAATTCCTGGGGCGGCTGAAGCGGGTGCCGCTGGATATAATCATAGATGAGGCCGTCGCGCAGAATATGCATCTGAACACCGCAGACGCTGAATGCGTCGTGGTCACCGACCTCGGCTATCTCGTTGTAGCTGATCGCCGAACCGTCCACTATCGTTGCGGAGCCCTGTCCGTAAACCTCGAGTATCCCTTTGCCGTCAAGGATGATCGCGGTGTTCTCGTCAATGCCGATCCCTAGGTTGTAGGGATTGTATGAAACGGCAGTCACCAGCCGGCTGATGCGGCCGCGCTCGGTGAAATGCTGGTCGATGATGATGTTCTTGAGAAAACCAAGACCGGGCGAAAGGCGGACGGAGTTCTTTTGCGGATGCGATGTCGATTCGCCGCG
>JACDAK010000090.1 GCA_013695495.1 Blastocatellia bacterium
ACGATGTGCCGGACACTCTCGTAGAGGCCGAGTTCGAGGCGATCGATGTGGGCTCGGTGCCGATAAAGCAGACGCTGCCGACGGGAGAGTTGAACGGAGGTGCGACCGGGGAGATAGAAGCAGACGACGAGCCTTCGACAGGAAGCGATGCGGATTTTGGGGATTATCAACTGCCGGATTCGAGCCTTCTCAATGAACCGTCGCCGAGGATAGAACAGCAGGAGCGGGAGTTGCGAGAGTTGGCGACGTCGCTGGCGGAGAAGACGAAGGAATTTAACGTGTCGGGACGGGTGGTCAATATTTGTCCCGGGCCGGTTGTGACGACCTATGAGTTCAAGCCAGATCCGGGTGTGAAGTATTCGCGGGTGACGGGGCTTGTCGATGACCTGTGTCTCGCGCTGAAGGCTGAATCGATAAGGATCGACAGGATCCCGGGGAAGGCGTATGTGGGAATCGAGGTGCCGAACCGGAATCGGGAGACGATCAGGCTACGGTCGGTCATCGAATCGAAGAAGTTTGAGGAATCGGAATCGAAGCTTTCGATAGCTTTGGGACAGACCATTGACGGGCTGAATTATGTCGCCGATCTGGCGAAGATGCCGCATTTGCTGATCGCGGGTGCGACGGGCGCGGGTAAGTCGGTGGGTGTGAATTCGCTGGTCGTGTCGATTCTTTATAAGGCGAAGCCGGACGAAGTTAAGTTCATAATGGTTGACCCGAAGCGGTTAGAGCTGGGGCTTTATGCTGATATTCCGCATCTTGCTACGCCGATCATTACGGACCCGAAAAAGGCAGCGGCCGCGCTGCGGTGGGCCGTGGGCGAAATGGAACGGCGGTATAAGGATTTGGCGTCGCACGCGGTTCGGAACATCGACGGTTATAACGTGAAGGTCGCTCAGAAGATCGAAGCGGGAGAGTTGAACGACGAGGGCGAGCCTTACGTGCCGCTTCCGTTCATCGTGATCATCATCGATGAGCTCGCTGATCTGATGATGGTGTCGGGCAAAGAGGTTGAGGAACATATCACGAGGCTGGCGCAGATGGCGCGCGCGGTGGGCATCCACCTTGTGCTGGCAACACAGCGGCCGTCGGTGGATGTGATCACGGGCTTGATCAAGGCGAATTTTCCGGCGCGGATCTCGTTCAGAGTTTCGTCTAAGGTGGATTCGCGAACGATCATCGACGCGAACGGCGCAGAGAGTTTACTCGGGAAGGGCGACATGCTATTTCTGCCGCCGGCGACTTCACAAGTGATACGAGTGCACGGTGCGTTTGTGGATGAACTGGAGATCATAAAGATCGTCGAGCATATAAAATCGCAGTCAGTCGAAGCACCTGTATACGACGAGACCATCACGCAGACGGAAGAAGAGATGGACGACGGCGACGAGCTTCCGGGCCGCAAGGATCCGCTTTTTTGGGACGCGATGAAATGCGTTGTGAACGCGAAGCGCGGTTCGACGTCGCTGCTTCAGCGGCATCTGCGGATCGGTTATGGACGGGCGGCTGCTATTTTGGATGCGATGGTGCGAGAAGGTTATATCGGTGAGATGGACGGAAGTTCGCGTGCTCGCCCGGTGCTGCAGAAGGCGTACGACGACCTTCAGGACGTCGCCGAAATGAACGACAACATGCGGTAAATTGTCAGGTCGAATCCCACTTCAAATCAACAAAAATGATTTCCACAAAAACTGTGGAAAAACTGTGAGAAGATGAAGTTCTAAATTCGTTCAAGTCTTTGTAACATGGGCACTTTTACCGCTTTGCACACGAAGCTTGCATAAAGATGCTGTGTAGCTGTAAATATAGACATACTAGGAGTTATGTCGTTATCCACCTCTTTGTTTTTCTGTGCATAGCCGTATTTGCGGTCGGTTGCGGAAAGGCGGCAGTTGGTGAGCAGAGCACGTCAGTGGATACGCCGGTGAGTGCTTCCGGAGCTGTGAATATTAACACTGCGAGCGCGGCGGAGTTAGAGAAACTCAACGGCGTCGGGCCGGCGTTGGCGCGGCGAATAATCGAGCATCGGGAAAAGTTCGGCGCGTTCAAACGAACCACGCATTTGATGCTTGTGCCGGGAATCAGCGAAGCGCGTTTTCTTAAGATGGAGGCGATGTTGGCGGTTGAATAGGTTTGATGAAAGACGCCGCCGAGAGCAGATCGCATTTTTCGCTGAACCCCCTTTTGTGGCTCGGCTGCTCATTTGCGTTTGGCGTGGCGCTGGCGCGTTATGGGGAAATATCTGCCCTGGTCGGAGGGGCGGCCGCGGCTTTTTTGTGTTTGCTCTCTTTCATCCTGAAGGATCGATGGGCAGGGACAGCGTTGTGCGCGGCGGCGTTTGCGGCGGCGGGCGCGTTGGGCTATGCGGTCGAGGTTGATTCGATTCCAGACGATCGGTTGAAGGTTCTTTATGAAACCGGAGCGCTCGTTTCGGGAGATCCGGTAGAGGTGATCGGGACTGTAACGGGGCCGACGGAGCCGACGACCGATGGAATAGCGTTCAATCTTGAGGCGGAGGCGGTTGTCTATAAAGGAGTTGAACGGGCCGCGACGGGGAAGCTGCGCGTTCATCAGAACTTGGGCAATTCGGAAACTGAGGTTCCCGGGGCGGGCGCGCGGGTGGCGATCGCTTGCAACGTGGAGCGCGATGAGCGTTTTCTGAACCCGGGCGTGGTGTCGCGGCGTGTGCTGCTGGATCAGCAAGGGATCGATGCTGTGTGCAGCTTGAAAAGTTCGCTGTTGATGGAAGCGTTGGGAGGTGCGTCGTGGTCCAGCCCGCTCGGCGGGGTTTACCGGCTGCGGGAGCGGATGATCGAGTATTTTCGAAGCAGCTTTACGCCGCAGACGGCGGGGATCCTGGCGGCGGCGACGTTGGGTAACAAACAGTTCTTGGACCGGAGTACGGCGGCGGCGTTTCGCGAAGGCGGGGTTTTTCACATTCTGGTGATCTCGGGCCTGCACATCACCTTCATCGGCGGATTGATGTTGTGGATCGTTCGGCGGGTGACGAAGAAGCGAATCGTGCAATTTGCGGCGGCGGCGGGATGCCTCTGGGTCTATGTGATCGCGGTGGGAGCTCAGCCGCCGTCAGTGAGGGCGGGGTTGATGATGACGCTGCTGATGCTCGGCTATGTGCTGTTTCGGCGAGCTCAGCTTCTGAATACGATCGGCGCGTGTGTGCTGCTGCTTCTGGTTTGGCAACCGTCGGAATTGTTCAATCCGTCGTTTCAGCTGACGGTTTTGACGGTGGTGGGGATCATTGGGATAGGGCTGCCGCTGATAGAAAAGCTTCGGTCGATAGGTGCGTGGACGCCGTCTGCCGCACGGCCATTTCCGCCAATCGTGCCGGGAGTTTTGAAGAGGTTTTGCGAGACGCTTTACTGGCGGGAAGCGGCTTGGGAGATCGAGAAGAACAGGCACATCTGGTCGGCGAATTTATTCAAAAGGCCGTCCTTTGTGTTGACCGACACGTTGGGGATTCGTCGTTTTGTGAGCTTTGTGTTCGAGGGTACGGTGATCTCAGTGGTAGCGCAGCTATCGATGCTGCCGCTTGGTATCTATTTGTTTCATCGGGTTTCGTTCAGCGGCGTGTTCTTGAACTTGTGGATCGGGGGGCTGCTGGCGACGGCGGGGATCTCTGCGTTTATTGCATTTGCGTTCAGCAATATTTCTGATTGGCTCGCGCTGCCGTTCGTGGTGATTACGGAGGCGGCGGCGCAGGTGATGACGGCGTTGCCGAATCTTGTCTCGGAGCTGGTGGGGGTGCGGGCCCGCATTCCGGTTTATAGCGGTTGGGGCGGTGGGGTTTATTTGCTTTACTATGTGCCGTTTGCTGCTGCGGCAGCTGCGCTGTATGGGTGGAGGCCGTTCGATATGCGGCGGACGTCGGTGCCGCGGAGAGCGGTGTTGGGCGTAGCGGGGATGATGACGGTTGTCGTAGCGGCGGTGATGATCTTTCATCCTTTTAGTGCACCGGCCGTTACGGGGAAGCTGAAGGTGGATTTTTTGGATGTGGGGCAGGGCGACGCGATCTTTATTACCTTTCCGAATGGGGAGACGATGCTGGTCGATGGAGGAGGGCGGATGGACTTTCGCATGAAAGGCGATGACGGCCCGAGGTTTGAGCCCGATACGCCGCGGATCGGCGAGGCTGTGGTTTCGGAGTTTCTTTGGGAGCAGGGTTATGACACGGTCGATCATCTGGTTGCGACCCATGCGGACACGGATCACATTCAGGGGTTAGTGGATGTGGCGCGGAATTTCAGGGTAGGGCATGCCTACGTTCCGCATTTGGTGGATGAGACTGCGGACGTTGTAGACCTGCGGGTGGCGTTGGCGTGGCAAGGAGCGGAGTTATACGAAGCTGTGGCGGGGGATGAGATCACGATAGCAGGTGTGCGGGTGCATGTGTTGTACCCATTTGCAGGTGCCGGTAGCGAGATGAAATCGGAGAATGACAGGTCGTTCGTGATCAGGCTTACGTTTGGGGAGCGGGTGATCTTGCTCACGGGGGACATCGAGCGGGAAGCAGAGGCGGAGCTGGCGCGGGCGGGCGTAAGTCTAAAGGCGGATGTTGTGAAGGTGGCCCATCACGGGAGCCGGACGTCGTCGATACAGGGGTTTGTTGACGCTGTGCGGCCGAAGGTTGCGGTGATCCCGGTTGGGCGGCGGTCGATGTTTGGACATCCGCATCCGGAAGTTGTGGAGCGTTGGCGGAATGGGGGAGCACAGGTGTTGACTACGGGAGAGCGGGGTACGGTGACGATCGTGACTGATGGAGGAAGTTTGGACGTTTCGACTTTTCGGTAGGTCAATGGAAAACCCGGAAGTTTTGATTTCAAACCTTCCGGGCGTTCCTTTAGTTGTCGATTTCAGTAAGAG
>JACDAK010000098.1 GCA_013695495.1 Blastocatellia bacterium
ATCCATGCTAGGTCGATCGGGCCGTATTCGCTGATCACGCAGCAGCCTCTCGGTGGTAAGGCACAGTTCGGCGGACAGCGTTTCGGTGAGATGGAGGTTTGGGCGCTTGAGGCCTACGGTGCCGCACACATTTTGCAGGAGTTGCTTACATGCAAATCCGACGATGTGGCGGGCCGCTCCAAGATCTATGAAACGATCGTTAAGGGCGTGTCTAACTTTGAACCGGGCATTCCGGAATCGTTCAACGTTCTTGTGCGTGAGCTTCAGTCGCTCTGCCTTGATGTTGAACTGATCCAGGAAGACGAGATAAACCCGGACGAGATCGCAGCAGGCGTTGATGCTCTGGTAGGCGTAGACTAATTGGTTCAAGGTTCGAAGTTCAAGGTCTTAGGCCCGTTCGGCCGCCTTGAACTTTGAACTCGAACTTCGAACCGTGAATTTGGAGAAATATGTTTCGATTTAACAGCGAAAGCAAAACACAGCTAACGACCAATTACGAGGCCATCCGCATCAGCCTTGCGTCGCCGGAAAAGATCCGGTCGTGGTCGCATGGTGAGGTAACAAAGCCCGAGACGATCAACTACAGGACGTTCAAACCGGAACGCGACGGGCTGTTTTGTGCCCGAATTTTCGGTCCGGTGTCCGATTGGGAATGCCTTTGCGGAAAGTATAAGCGGATGAAGCACCGCGGCGTTATCTGCGACAAATGCGGTGTCGAGGTTACGCAAAGCAAGGTGCGGCGTGAGCGTTTGGGCCACATCGACCTGGCGAGCCCGTGTTCGCACGTGTGGTTCTTCAAGGGATTGCCGTCGCGAATCGGCCATTTGCTTGATATTACTTTGCGCGATCTTGAGAAGATCCTTTATTTCGAGACCTACATCGTCGTCGATCCGGGCGACGTGCCGGATATCAAGGAAAAAGATCTGCTTAATGATGAGCGTTTTCGTGAACTGTCGCGGGAATACCCGAACCAGTTTGTCGCGAAAATGGGTGCGGAAGCGATCAAGGATCTTCTGATGAAGATCAACATTCAGGAACTGGTTGATGATCTTCGTCAGCGAATGCGCGAAGAGACATCGCAGCAAAAGAAGCTCAAATTCTCGAAACGGCTGAAGGTTTCGAACTCGTTTTTGCGTTCCGGCAACAAGCCGGAGTGGATGATTCTGGACGTGCTGCCTGTCATTCCGCCGGAGCTTCGACCGCTGGTGCCGCTTGATGGCGGACGCTTTGCGACGTCGGACCTTAACGACCTTTATCGCCGGGTGATAAACCGCAACAACCGGTTGAAGAAACTGATGGAGCTTCGCGCACCTGAGGTTATCGTACGCAACGAGAAGCGGATGCTGCAGGAAGCGGTGGACGCGCTGTTCGATAACGGACGTCGGGGCCGCGTGCTTCGCGGTGCGAACAACCGGCCGCTGAAATCGCTGTCGGGTACGCTTAAGGGCAAGCAAGGACGTTTTCGTCAGAACCTGCTGGGTAAGCGAGTTGACTACTCGGGCCGTTCGGTGATCGTGGTCGGGCCGGAGCTGAAGCTGCATCAGTGCGGTTTGCCAAAGAAGATGGCGCTTGAGCTTTTTAAACCGTTCATCTACAACAAGTTAGAACGCGACCAGCATGCGGCTACGATCAAGCAGGCGCGTGAGATGGTCGAGCGGCAAGAGCCGATCGTTTGGGATATTCTTGAAGACGTTATCCGTCAGCATCCGGTACTTTTGAACCGTGCACCGACGCTTCACAGGCTCGGAATTCAGGCGTTTGAGCCGGTGCTAGTCGAAGGTAAGGCGATCAAGATCCACCCGCTCGTGTGTACGGCGTTTAACGCTGACTTTGACGGCGACCAAATGGCGGTGCATATTCCGCTGTCGGCTGAAGCTCAGATCGAGGCGAGCGTGTTGATGCTCGCTTCGAACAACCTGCTCTCACCCGCAAGCGGTCAGCCGATCACAGTTCCGTCACAGGACATCGTGCTCGGGTGCTATTACCTGACGCTTGCACGCGACGAAATGAAAGGCGAGAACAAGGCCTTTAATTCGGTCGACGAAGTGCTTTTGGCACTGGACGCCGAAGTTGTTGAAACTCAGACGAAGATCCGGCTGCGGTGGAAGGGCGATTTGATCGACCTCACGCTGGAGCATAACCCGCAAGACGTTCTTCGTGCGACAGTTCGTGAGAATGTTGAACGCGTGATCGACACCACCGTCGGACGTGTGATCCTTAATGAAAGGCTAACGCGTGACGGGCTGCCGTTCATTAACGGCACGCTGAAGAAGAAGGGCCTCCAGTCGCTGGTAAGTTTTTCGCACCTAAAGCTCGGCCACGAACAGACCGTTGCTCTGCTCGACGATCTGAAAACGATGGGCTTCCTCTACGCGACCAAGTCGGGTATGTCGATCGGCATTGACGATATGGTCACGCCGGGCAACAAGTGGGAGATCATTGAAGCGGCGCGTAAAGAGGTCGACAAACTTCAGGTGCAATACGAAGAAGCGACTATGACCAACATGGAACGCGAGAACAAGGTCACGGCGATCTGGTCTGAGGTGACCGACCGCGTCGCGAAGGAAATGTTCAAGGCGATGCACACCCGCGAGGACGAGCGAAAGGAATTGAATCCGATCCTTGTTATGGCGGATTCGGGTGCTCGTGGTTCGGACGCACAGATCAGGCAGCTTGCGGGTATGCGCGGATTGATGGCCAAGCCCTCGGGCGAGATCATTGAAACCCCTATCGTCGCGAACTTCCGCGAAGGCCTGAACGTGCTTCAGTACTTTATTTCGACGCACGGTGCCCGAAAGGGTCTGGCTGATACGGCTCTGAAAACTGCCGACTCGGGTTATTTGACCCGCCGGTTGGTAGACGTTGCACAGGACGTCATCGTTTCGGAAGATGATTGCGGAACATTGAGGGGCATTTGGGCGGAAGCGATCATCAGAAACGGCGAAGAGGTCGAATCGCTTCGCGACCGCATCGTCGGATGTACGTCCCTGGATGACATCGTTGATCCGGTCGAGGGAACGGAGATAGTTTCCGCGAACATCGAGATCGACGAGGAACTCGCTGCACAGGTTCAGCTCTCCGGATTGCAGAAGGTTCGCATCCGGTCGGCTCTTACATGTGAAAGCCGTCGCGGGATCTGCGTTAAGTGCTACGGCCGTAACCTCGCTACCGGCAACACGGTCGAGATAGGCGAGGCCGTCGGCGTTATAGCGGCACAATCGATCGGCGAGCCGGGAACGCAGCTCACGATGAGAACATTCCACGTCGGTGGTACGGCGCGTCTTGAGCAAGAAACGAAGCACACTGCGGTCATGGATGGAACCGTTAAGTTCCTCGATGATTGGAAGCTGATCAAGAACCGCAAGGGCGAGATGATCTCGATGAAGCGGCAGCCATCCGAATTAGGACTGCTGGACGAACGCGGACGCGAGGTTGCTCGTTACAAAATGGTTTACGGTGCACAGGTCCACGTTAAAGACGGTCAGAAAGTGAAAGAGGACACGGTGCTTGCAACTTGGGATCCTTTTACATTTGCTATTCTTACGGAAGTTTCCGGGGTTGTAAAATTCCAGGATCTGAAGGAAGGCAAAACGGTCGAGCAGGACATCGACAAGGTAACAGGTACGCTGCGATTGGTTGTTAAAGACTCGGATGAAAAGAATCAGCCGAGGCTTGAGATCAAACTCGGTAATAAGGTGCAGAAGACCTATCAGATGCCGTTACGTGCGAACCTGCAGGTAACAGACGGCCAGGAGGTTGAGGCCGGTGACGTCATCGCAAAGATCCCGCGCGAAACGACGAAGACGAAAGATATCGTGGGCGGTTTGCCTCGCGTGGTCGAGCTTTTCGAAGCTCGACGGCCGGGCGAAACGGCTGTCATGTCTGAGATCGACGGTACCGTGACGCTGGGAACGATATCAAAGGGTAAACGCAAGATCATCATCA
>JACDAK010000120.1 GCA_013695495.1 Blastocatellia bacterium
GAATGGACCTTTTCATTCCTGCAGGGCTTGAGCCATTCCCATTCATTCCCGAACTCGCGCACGTTCACTGAAATCCAAATCGACCTTTCACATTGATAAGCTACGGCCCACTTCATAAACTTGAATCATGGCCTCGAGTGAGAACGGCGAACATCCAAAGCAATCCCTGACAGGATTGGCCACACGCTTGAGCCGCCTTTCGCCCGAAAAGCGGCGTGCGGCGATTGAAACGAGCGCCGCTCTCGCGGGGGTCAGTCTGCGCGTGAGCCGCGACTTTGTTGAGGCTGTGCCTAAGGCCGCTAAGGTACTCTCTGCCGACGACCTTCGTGCGTGGGGCGAGTTTGGCAGAAAGCTCGCTATGGGAAATGCCGATGTCGGGTCTCGGTTCTTTTCCGCCGGCGTCGCCCCTTTGAAAAGAGTACCTGCCGACGCGCGTGATCATCTCTTTAAGATCTGCACGCGCCAGCTCGTCATTTCGAGCTCGACGGCTCTCGAGACTTTCGAATTAGTGCCTCAGATGGCCGGCGAGGTGCAGGACAAAGAGCTTTTCTCGCGCATCCTTGGCCTCGCCGTTGACATCGCCAATCGTTCGGCAAAACACAGTTCCGACTTTCTCAAGAAAACGCCCGCCGTCGCAGCTGCGATCGACCGCTTTGACGCGGAGTCATCCCAAAAAGTAGCAGACGCCGTGATCGAACTCGCGTCCGACTTTGCGAGCCGCACCGGGGGGATGACGGCCGACCTTTGGTCCAATTTGCCCGACGCGTTGAACGAGATGGACGGCGGCTCCGCTATTACTCTTGCGCATCATGCCGCGGAAATGCTTGAGTACGGCGGCAGCGTTACACTCAATTTCGTAGCCGCGGGCAGCCAGGTCTTGCGATCATCGCCCGATGTTTTTGAAGACTGGCTCAGGGTGATCGGCAAGGTAGCACCGCAAGGCAATGCCGTCCTCATCGCCTTTCTGCGTGCGACGCCGAAATTCTTTAAGCAGATCGATTCGATCGCCCTGCAGGGCGCCGAGGACGGTAGTGTGAAAACAGCGTCGATCCGACGCGTCATCGAACTCACGGGTGAAGTAGCTGAAACTGACGCCGAGAGCGCGCTGGCGGTGCTTCGTTCATCCGCGTCAGCTCTGCGCAAGGTCACTCTCGATCAGTTTGAACAGTGGATAAAAGCCGGGCTCGCCGAAATGCTAGAACAGTCGCCCAAGGCGCGGCGGAGCTATTTCGCACTCGAAACACGCCACTCTAATGACGAGCTCAGCCAAACTCGATCAGGGCTCCATCTCGAAGACGTTCAGCACGTTCTGCGGCTGTATGTTGAGGCGCTCACCGGACGCGAGATAGAGATTGCTCCGCTAACCGAGATGCAGCAGGAATCGCGCATCGGCGACGGCAAAAAGATCTTCCTTCCGGGCACTATCAGCGAACTGGGGTCCGACGAGATGGACTTCCGGCTCTACAAGGTGCTTGCCGCCTACGGCGCCGGCCAGATCGAATTCGGTACTTTCGAGCAGGACACCGCAGCCCTTCGTGCGGCATACACTGATCTTGCGGAACTCTACTCCGCCACCGCGGAACAGGCTGACGCATTTTCGCTCGCCGGATATATCGAAGACATTGGCACAGCTGAGAAAGCCCTATCCGACGACGAACTTCGCAAAGAGATAGAAAGGCGCCGCAAAACGCTTCCGAAAGGCTCCGATTACAAGACGGTCCTCAACATTTTTCCAGAACCCCGGTTGGCGAAGAAGATCTTCTCCACAATGGAGAACGCACGAATCAACGGCGTGCTTCGTAATCAGTACCGCGGGCTCCGGAAAGACTTAGACCTGATGCAGGAATATTTGCGTAAGAACCGGCCTTTCATATTCGACGTCCCGTTCCATCAGGTCCCGTTTGAGCTGTTGTTTCAGATCACGCTCTGCGGTGGTGCGACCGACGATGCCCGCAGCTTCTACGCCCAGATAGTCTCTGAGGTCGAGACCGTCATCGAAAAGCACCTGATCGCGCAAGCTAGTGTTCCAGCCGACGAGCTTCCGACGGTCGCGGATTCGCTGTTCGCGACCAGCCGCGTTTACAACTTGTTCCAAAACATTTCGCCCGAACAGACACAGGACGCTGATGCGGAAAGTCCCGACAAAAAGAGCGAGTTTGCCTATGATGACGCTCAAGCAGATGAGGCTGCCACCCAAGAGCAGGTGAAGCGCGAAGAGCGGCCGCAGTCGATGCAAGACCTTCGCGACCTCTTTAACGCCTGGAACGCCGAGGAGGAAGAGGGCGAGCCCGACGACGTTCGCGGCTCCGAGGCGTGGTCGCATAACGAAATGCCTGAGCTTCCGCTTGAGGCAGGCGATGAGGCGTTCGCTTACGATGAGTGGGACCGCGAGCTTAATGATTACCGCGTCGGTTGGAGCCGTGTGATCGAAAAGAAGGTGAACGAAGGCGACCGAACGTTTGTCGAACTGGCTCGGTCGCGCTACCGGGGCGTGATCTCATCGATACGCCATCAGTTTCAGCTGATGAAGCCGGAGAATTTGACCAAGATCAATCGCGAGATCGATGGCGAGGATTACGATCTGAGCGCACTGGTCGACTTCGTCATCGACCGCCGAGCCGATGGCCGGCAGTCGGAGAATATCTATACCAAGCGGCTGAGGCGACAGAGAGACGTGGCAGTATCGCTGCTGCTCGATCAATCGTCATCGACGGCGCGGACCATAACCCGAAATCCGCTGCAGCCATACACCTACCCCGGCCGACGTATTATTGAGATCGAAAAAGAAGGTCTGGTGTTGATGAGCGAGGCACTTGAGGCCGTGGGCGACGTCTATGCCATCAACGGATTCACAAGCGAAGGGCGGCGGAATGTGAAGTTCTATGTTGTGAAGGACTTTGACGAGAAATATTCTGACACAGTCGAAAAGCGGATCGGCGGGATAACCTTCCAGAACAACACTCGACTGGGGGCCGCCATCCGCCACGCAGCACATAAGCTGCTCCGGCAGGAGAATCGCACAAAACTCCTCATCATTTTAACTGACGGACGCCCGTACGATCACGACTACGGCGACGCACGCTATGCGCGCGAAGACGTCCGCGAAGCTTTGCTCGAGGCCAAAACTCACGGCATCATTCCTTTTTGCATCACGATCGACCGCGAAT
>JACDAK010000139.1 GCA_013695495.1 Blastocatellia bacterium
TCGTTATTTCGATGACGGTGCGAAAAGTCATTGCAACCGTTAAGAATGTCGAGGAGCGTGTTGAGCCCCTGATCGGCAAAGTCAACGAGATCAGCGCTCAAGGAAGAGAGATCTCGGTGCATTTTACTGAAGTTTCCGCCAACCTTTCGACGGCCACTAGATATTTGGCTGAGTCGACGGAATTGGTCAAGGACGAGGTTGCCGAACTCAAGATGCTTGTCGGTGATACTGCGGTGACTGCGCGCGACAAGGTCGATCTTGTCAGCAGAACGATCGACCGAACGCAAATGCAGGTAATTGACACGACGGACTATGTTCAATCAAAAATCGTCATACCTGCGCGCGAGATAGCCGCGGTGATGGCCGGTGTGAAAAAAGGGCTTGAAGTGCTCTTCGCCCCCGCGCCAAAGCGGATCGACCGCGCATACACGGAAGACGATATGTTCATTGGCTGATCTCAAGTGCGTTGAAAGAGCAAAGCAAGGGTTCCGACGTCGAAAGACACGGAGCCCTTTTTTTCGCAAAAAAAGCGGCCCGGAGGCCGCTAAACAAAGGAGTACGAATACTGAACTAACTTCTGCTCGGTGTTGACTGCTGCCGCTGCTGCCGGCGTTCCTGCATTTTCTGCATTCTTTCCTGCATACGCTGCTGCATTTCCTGACGGCGTGTTTCAAGCTGAGCTCTCTGCTCCGCCGTTAAAATCGCTTCCATTTGGACGCGAACTGTTTCGCGATGCTGACGCGACTGTGCACGAAGTACCTCGGCACGGGCCTTCTGCTCGTCGGTAACCGTACCGGCACGGCGTGCCTGCATTATCGAGCGCATTTCCTCGCGGACTGCCGCATCGGGACGATTAGCTTCACGGATCGTGTTGATCTGCTCTTTTTGAGCATCCGTCAGCTCTAGGCCTCGAAAGCCCATACCGCCACGCATACCGCGAAACCCGGCTTTACCGCCGCGCTTATGCATACCTTCACGCTTTGCTCCACGTTCGGCCTTCTGACGTTTTTCTACCCCGGCTGCACCGGTTACCGTTGTATCCTGTGCTGAGCCGGAAACGGCGAAAGACCCGACCGCAGCAGCCAGCGTAAAACCTGCGAGTACTTTATTTTTTAATGTCATCTTGTTTTACCTCATTTCGAATGATTTGGCTTTCGCCATTGTTTATTTTTGATGCAGCAGCCATGTAATTAGCCGAAAGATATTGTAAAGAAACGCAAAACATCCACGGGCGGTCGAGTACCGAATACGGCTACAGATTGAACAAAGGCGGCTGAAAAGCTAAAATCGAGCCTTTGATCCGGATCAAAGGGAATTATCGAAAATGAGATTTTTGAATGAGATCAACTCGCCCGCAGACCTGAGGCGACTTCGCGTAGAAGACCTGCAAGAGGTTGCGGACGAGGTACGGCAATTCATCATCGACACCTGCTCGCGTGTCGGCGGTCACACCGGTGCTTCGCTCGGTGCCGTCGAACTTGCCGTCGCGATGCACTACGTATTTGATACTCCGAATGACCGCCTCGTATGGGACGTCGGCCATCAGGCCTATGCACACAAGATATTGACGGGTCGTCGCGATGATCTTCATACGATCAAGCAGTATGGCGGCCTGTCGGGTTTCCTGCGGCGCGAAGAATCAGATTATGACACGTTCGGTGCAGGGCACGCATCGACTTCGCTCTCGGCGGCGCTGGGCATGGCAGTCGCGCGAGATCAAAAAGACGAGGATTTTCACGTTTGTGCACTTATCGGCGATTCGTCCCTAGCCGGCGGTATGGCGATGGAAGCCATCAACCAGGCGGGGCATCTAAAATCGCGGCTGATCGTGTTACTGAATGACAATGAAATGTCCATCGCACCCGCGGTCGGGGCCCTTAGCGGCTATCTTAATAGGATCAAGGAAGCTCAAAGCTATCAGCATATAAAAGAAGAGATCGGCGATGCGCTTGAGAGCGTTCCCGGCATCGGCGAGACCCTGCGTCGTGCAGCGAAATCCGTAAAAGATGCCATCGCCGCTGCGGTCCTGCCGGGTGCTCTGGTTAATGAGCTTGGTTTTAAATACATAGGATATGTCGACGGCCACAACGTTCCAATGCTTGTACGTGCGCTCGAGTCGGCAAAACTCGTCGACGACGGCCCGGTAATCGTCCACGCATTAACAACGAAAGGCAAGGGCTTTCCTAATCCGGAGAAGAATTATTACGCGTACCATGCGACGGGACCATTCGATCCTGAAACGGGCCTGCCGTTCAAGTCTGGCAAAGCGACGGCGCCTACTTACACGAGCGTTTTTGGTAACACGCTTTGCGAGTTGATGGAACGCGATGACAAGATCGTTGCCCTGACGGCCGCCATGCCGGATGGGACGGGGATCGACAAGCCGCTCGAAAAATTTCCAGACCGCACGTTCGATGTTGGAATCGCCGAACAGCACGCTGTGACGTTTTGCGCAGGGATGGCATGTGAAGGGCTCAAGCCAGTGGCGGCGATCTACTCCACATTTCTGCAGCGCGGGTTTGACCAGGTCATTCATGATGTTTGCCTGCAGAACCTGAATGTTACCTTTGCGATGGATAGAGCCGGCATCGCAGGTGCTGACGGCCCGACTCACCATGGCCTTCTCGACATTGCGTACCTACGCGGTTATCCGAACATTGTTCTGATGGCGCCGCGGCATGAGGGCGAACTGCGAGACATGATGCTCACGGCCATCGAGCATGACGGGCCGGCCGCTTTGCGCTACCCTCGGGGCAACGGTGAAGGCGTCGACATCGCCCGAGCACCCGAAAAACTCGAGATCGGTAAAGGCGAAGTCCTTCGCGAAGGCGAGGACGTCGCCATTGTGGCCATCGGCTCGATGGTTACGCCCGCACTTGAGGCGGCCGAGAGATTGAAAAAAGTCGGGATCGATGCAACCGTTGTGAACGCGCGCTTCGTTAAACCTTTGGACGAAGCGCTGTTGACCGGGCTCGTCGACGATCATCGCCTTATCATCACAGTAGAAGAAGCATATCTCGCCGGCGGGTTTGGCTCGGCGGTTATGGAACTTCTCGAAGAGAAAGGATTGCAGCAAAACGTAAAAGTTGTGAGAATGGGAGTGCCTGACCGAATTGTGACTCACGGTGAGGCCACGCTGCTCCTGGCAAAATTCGGCCTTGATGCCGACGGCATATATCTCAAGGCTAAAGAGGCGCACCAGGCACTTGAACCCAAGCTGTCAACCTCCAAGCTTCGTGCGGTAAAATAGAATCAAAATGAAGAAACAGGAACCTAAAAGCGGCGGAATGCCGCTCGTGATTATCGGCAGTGTTTTGGTAATTGCGGTGCTAGCCGGTATCTGGCTTTACTCGTCATCTTCTTCGTCGGCCGTTCCCGGCGGCGCAAACAACATGAGTGCTGCCAACTCGGCAAAAACGGCTCCGGCCAATGCTCCTCCCGGTGCGCCGATCGGCGTCAACATGATGGGGTCGCCGACTGCAACTGTCACGGTCGAGGAATTTGCGGATTACCAGTGTGGAAGCTGCGCTGCGGCACATCCGATAATGAAGGAGATCAAGTCCGTTTACGGAAGCCGCATCCAGTTCATCTATCGTCACTTTCCACTTCAGATGCACGACAAGGCGTATGACGCATCGATCATAACTGAGGCCGCGGGGCTCCAGGGGGCGACAAAGTTTTGGCAGATGCAGGATCAGCTCTTTTCCACACAACATCTTTGGACCAACAACCCAAACTATCGCGAAATGTGGATGGGTTACGCTGAGAAGATCGGTCTCGACATGGAAAAATTGAAAGCTGACGTAAATAGCATGCAGGCGCGTTCACGCGTTGACGCCGACCTCCAGCGTGGCCATGGAATGGGCGTGACTTCAACACCGACGATTTATCTAAACGGGCGTGCTGTGCCGTATCATATGGTTAATGTGCAATCGATGCGTCAGCTGATCGACGCCGAACTCCAAGCGACCGCTAAACCTGCCGAGACACCCTCGGCACCTCCGGCTGCGAGCAGCGGTGCTGCTGCTCCATCTGCAGCTAACACGACCGAACAGAAATGAATCAAGGCTCAGAGGTCAACGACATTGCGGGTGGGCCATCGGTCAAATTGGCCGTTATCGCGGCCGTCGTTGCGTTGATCGGCCTCGCCGATTCGGTTTACCTCACCGTACACCATTTCACCGCCGCCCCCGTGCCCTGCAGTCTCATTGCGGGCTGCGAGACGGTATTGACCAGCCCGTATGCCGAGATCGCCGGCGTTCCGCTGGCCGCCTTCGGTGCGGCCGCGTACTTCGCAGCGTTTTCTCTGGCTGTACTTGCAGCGTACGGCAATCGGTTTGCATGGCTGCTGTTCGGCCTTCAGGTAGCCGGCATGGCTCTTTTTACCCTATGGCTGCTATATCTACAGGCGTTTGTACTTCAGGCGTTCTGCCAGTTTTGTCTCATCTCTGCCGCAACGACGTTCGGTTTGCTCATCACTTTCGTGATCTCTAAGTTTTCCGGCCGTCGCACGCATCATATTTAAAACCAATCTAACGCCGGGGCCGAATACATCCATACAACAGAGCGGTTCGCGAACCGTATTTGTTGTCACCCTAAATCGGATGTGGTCAGCGCTTGGCAACAGGAAGCAAAATAAGGTAGTTTAGAGATACTTAGCCTGAAATTATGGTATCCCAAACTATCCTGGAGCGAGTAGCTGACGGTGATCAGACTGCGGTACAGGACTGCCTTAAAACATACGGCGGCCTGGTGTGGTCGCTTGCTCGGCGAATGCTGCGCAACTCAGAAGACGCCGAGGACGCAGTACAGGAGATCTTCGTCGATGTGTGGAAGAACGCAGCCCGGTTTGACGGCACGCAGGCGTCAGAAACCACCTTCGTCGCGATGATCGCACGTCGCCGGTTGATCGACAGAATCCGGCACTTGCAGCGTAGACCTGCACCCGATTCGCTAGAAGACATGTTGACAGAGCCGGCGAACACCGCAGACCGCGAGATGCAGATTTCGCTGGAAGCACGCGAGGCGTTCGACGCACTACGTGAGCTGCGGCCCGAACAGCGAAAAGTTTTGCAGCTTTCTATCGTGCAGGGACTTTCGCATCAGGAGATCGCAGATGCAACGGGGATGCCCTTGGGCACCGTCAAAACACATGCTCGCCGAGGCATTATTCAGGCGAGAGAGATAATGGGAATCGGAAATACTAATTCTGGAAAGGAGGTGTCAGCATGAACAATGTAGATGAAGTAAGAATGCTGGACCTCCTTATCCAGCAAGCAACATACGGCCTATCTGATGAAGAGGCGCGTGAACTTGCGCAGCTCGAATCCGCGTCGCCCTCAGGAGCAGACAACAGCATTGAGTTGACCGCAGCCGCGGTCTCGATGGTAGGGATCGATCAAAGTGCCGAAATGCCGTCGCACCTTAGAGCTATTATCACAGCCGATGCGGCAAGGTATTTTGACGAGCAGGACGATGCCAGACGAGCCGCAACGCCGGTCGTTTCAGGCGGCGACACTGCGAACACAGGATCGTTCTGGAACTCGCTTGGGTGGCTGGTTGCTGCAGCAGCCTGCATTGCACTCGCGGTAAATCTCTACACAACACGGCAAGGTTCGGAGATCGCTGCAGTTCCGACACCCACGCCCGAGGTGGAGCGAGTTCTCACCCCGGCCGAGCAGCGTCAGCAGCTGCTTGCCAGTGCACCCGATGTTACGACTGCCGCCGTGGCGAAAGGGAATGTGCCCGAGATCGAAGACGTGACCGGCGACATTGTCTGGAGCGATCAGGCCCAGGCAGGTTACGTTCGCGTTCGCGGCTTGCCGGCTAATGACCCGACGCGTGAGATTTATCAGCTCTGGATCTTCGAAGAGAGTCAAGGCGATAAGACACCGATTGACGGCGGCATTTTTGACATCAACGAGGAGGGCGAAGCGATAATTCCGATCGACGCCCGGCTGAAGACTCAGAACCCCGGCTTATTTGCCATCACGATCGAGCGACCCGGCGGCGTGGTCGTCTCAGACAGAAAACGGATCGCCGCACTGGCCAAGAATGAAACCTAGACGGCTTCGCTGCGTAGAATCTATAGAGCTAATAACAGATGGCGCCTGAACTGTGTCTGAAAAGGGCGCGGTGTGTGCGCCAGATTCGCCATTCCGATCACAAATCTAAAGGAGTTAGCAATGCGAATGAAGCGGATTTTTGCAGGCCTGTTTTTGATGTCCCTTGTAATGACAACGAACATGTTTGCACAGAGCAATAACCGTCTACCCTCTCTAGCGGTCAAGGAGTACAAACTGAAGAACGGCCTTCGGGTGATCCTACACGAAGACAAAACAACGCCGATCGTGGCGGTGAACCTGTGGTATCATGTGGGATCCAAGAACGAGGTCGTGGGCCGCACGGGATTTGCGCATCTCTTTGAGCATCTTATGTTCCAAGGCTCAAAGAACTACAACGACGATTATTTCAAGCCCCTGCAAGAAGTCGGAGCCACGATCAACGGCTCGACCAATCCCGATAGAACAAACTACTTCCAATCGGTTCCATCAAACTTTCTGGAACTCGCTTTGTTCATGGAAGCTGACCGCCTCGGCGGGCTGCTCGAGGCCATGACACAGGAAAAGCTTGACAACCAGCGCGACGTCGTGAAGAACGAACGCCGCCAGCGTTACGACAATCAGCCTTACGGCACTGCTTTCGAAAAGATCTTCGCAACGCTCTATCCTAAGGATCATCCTTACAACTGGACGACGATCGGCTCGCTAGAAGATCTTTCCGCAGCTTCGATGGATGATGTTAAATCATTCTTCCGCCAGTACTATGTGCCGAACAACGCTTCATTGGTGATCTCTGGTGATTTCGATGAAAAGCTCGCTCGCACGTGGGTAGAAAAGTATTTCGGCCCTATTCCCGCCGGCGGCGAGATAAAGCGCCCCAACCACGCTATTCCAAAGATAGATGGCGAAATGCGTGCTTCCTACGAAGACGCAGTCCAACTGCCCCGGCTTTATATGGTGTGGATGGGGTCACCGGCATACTCGGCGGACGAACCTGCTCTCGACATCATGAGCTACATTCTGTCGAATGGCCGCGGTTCAAGGCTTCAAAACAGTCTGATTCATGACAAGCAGCTTGCTCAAAACGTGAACTCCAGCAATTATGCGCTTGAGATGAGCGGCAAATTCATCGTTCAAGCCACGGCTTCCCGCGGCAAGACCCTTGCGGACATCGAAAAAGAGATCATCGCGGAGATTGAAAAACTCAAATCAACACCGCCGACCGCTGACGAGATCAATCGTGCAAAAAACTCTATCGAGGCACAAACGATCTACGGCATGCAGACCGTACTCGGCAAGGCAGACCGTTTCAATGGCTACGCGACCTACACCGGAAAGCCGAACTACTTCCAAGCCGACATCGACCGCTATCAGAAAGTGACGGCTGCGGACGTTCATCGTGTGGCCCGCAACTATCTGAACGCCAACCGACTCGTGATGGAAATTGTTCCGCGAACGTCTGCTGTCACATCCCAGGCAGGCGGCGCAGTCAACGAACCAACGTCGACAGCTACGGAGAAAGAGGACGTAGACGATACGGATTACTCAAAGAACCTGCCGAAACCTCAGCCCGACCCGAAGTTTTCGCTTCCCACGATCGGTAAGCACAAGCTGAAGAACGGAATGAACGTTTGGATCGTAGAGCGACATCATCTGCCGATCGTTTCGATGAACTTGGTGATCGACGCAGGCGGAACTCTCGACCCCGATGATCGCTCGGGACTCGCATCGATGACAGCGAGCCTCATGGACACCGGCACCAAATCGCGTTCGGCCGAAGACATTGCAAATGTTCGCCAAACGCTCGGCACATCGTTAAACACAGGTTCCGGTTGGGACGGTGCAAGCGTTTCGATGCAGACTCTTGCTAAGAATATCGACGCGTCGCTCGATCTTTTCGCGGACGTCGTCGTCAACCCGACCTTCCCTGAAAACGAACTCGAAACGCTTCGCCGGCGAAGCCTTGTCGGACTCTTACAGCGCCGCGACAATCCCAACGCGATCGCAAACGTTGCTTACAATGCCCTCCTCTACGGCAAAGATCATCCCTATGGACGCTCGCTCGGCGGTGATGAAGCTTCGATCAAGGCTGTAACCAAAGCAGACCTCGAAAAGTTTTATTCTACGTATTTCCGGCCAAACAACTCAACGCTGGTTGTTGTCGGCGACACGACCGCTAAGACGTTGCTTCCAAAACTGGAAAAAGCTTTCGCGGGCTGGGAGCCAGCAAATGTGCCGAATCGAACAGTTCCGGAAAGCGTTTCGTTCGACCAGGCAGGCATTTACCTGATCGACAAACCCGGTGCGGCACAGTCAGTGGTAACGATCGGGCACGTTGGCGTCGCTCGCGACAACCCCGACTACTTCCCGCTGATGGTGATGAACTCTATTCTCGGCGGCCAGTTTTCGGCCCGCGTGAACATGAACCTCCGCGAAGACAAAGGCTACACGTATGGTGCTCGCACCGGGTGGAACTTCCGCCGCGGAGCGGGTCCCTTCTCAGCTTCGGCTGACGTGCAGACCGCCGTTACAAAAGAGTCCGTCATGGAATTCATGAAGGAGCTCACGGGCATCCGCGGCGGCATTCCGGTCACGGCGGCTGAGCTCGAATACAGCAAGCAGAGTTTGATCCGACGCTATCCGGCCGGATTCGAAACCAACGGCCAAACCGCAGGTCAGCTTGCCAATCTGGTGACCTATAACCTCTCCGATTCGTATTTCAACGAATATATCGGCAAGGTCCGGGCAGTTTCGCTCGCCGATGTAAATCGCGTCGCGAACCGATATCTGCAGCCCGATCGGATGGCGATACTCATTGTTGGCGACAAGAACGTGATCGAGCCACGGCTAAAGGAGATAGACGGTTGGGGTAGCAAGATCAAATATCTTGATGCTGACGGCGACCCGATTGAATAATTGGTTTTGCAACCATCTGCCGCGGCATCGAAAGTTTTCAGTGCCGCGGCAGCTTAGCGCATGGCCGCGGGTTTTGAGTTAGAATTGAGTTGACGAGGGGGTTTGGACGAGCATGGGTAATGATCAAGCCGGGGTTTCAGATAAGAAGGCGCGCGAAATGGCTGAGCGGGGCCGCCGATCGAAATGGTGGCGACGTCTCGGCTCGATGAAGAGCGGCTTTTGGTATCAGGACGCCGGCGGTAACCGCATCGACGATGAAGAGGGCCTTGAAAGGATAAAGAGGCTCGTAATCCCGCCCGCGTGGAAGTACGTTCGGATCTCGCCCTCAAAGAGCGGCAGGCTGCAGGCTGTAGGCATCGACACAACCGGCCGTATTCAATATCTCTACCACCCTGCCTTCGTTCGCAGCCAAGAGCGAAAGAAGTTCGCGAAGATCGAAGATTTTGGCCGGCATCTGCCTAAGCTGCGAGCGAAGACCAATGAGGACATGGCCCTCGAAGGGTTCCCAAGAGAAAAGGTCATGGCGATCATGATGCGTTTAATCAACTCTCTCTATTTTCGCGTAGGCACTGAAAAAAGCGTAGAAAAGCATAAAACCTACGGCATCACCACCTTTCACAATAAGCACCTAACCATCGGCGAAAAGGGCGAGCTGACGTTTGAGTTTGTCGGAAAGAGCCACATCAAGCATAGAAAGATCTTGGTTGATGAAGAACTCGCCGAGTTGATGAAAGACCTCAAAAAGCTCGGTAAGGTCGGCAAGCTTTTTCACTATATTGGTGACAATGGCAAACCCAAGGCCGTCACGCCGGCAGACCTGAACCGTTACATCAAAGAGGCAATTGATGCCGATTTCACTGCGAAAGATTTTCGCACCTGGGGAGGAACTCTGTTGGCCGCGACAGAACTTGCTGAGATCGGCTGCACCGACATCGAAAAAGAGATCCAAACGAATATAGTCGCTGCGGTCAAGCGGGTCGCCGAGCAGCTCGGGAATACACCCGCAGTCTGTCGCGCGTCCTATATTCACCCCCTCGTGATCGAATCATATTGCAAAGGCACGTCCATCGCCGAGTTTCAGCCGCGCCGTTCACGTCGCATCACACGGATCGAACACGACTTTGAACCGGAGGAAAGAGCGCTATTGAAGCTACTCGAAAACGGCACCGGAAAATAAAAAGCCGGCTCCTAAGGCCGGCTTGCATCACGATGTTAGACGATTACTTCTTAATAAGGACGACGGCTCCTTGCTCCGCATCCAACATTTTTGCGAAAAAGCTTCGAACGCTTTCATATTCCGATGAGGGGATCTGAGCCCGCTTCGTCTCCAGCGTCCGCGTAAAATGCAGTTTGCCTTCCACAACTTCAAACTGCGTTCGATAACTTCCAAACGCCGCTTCCAGAGTTATAGGCGTCGGCATTTCATCAATTTCGAAACCCTCCGGCAACGAAAACACGGCCGTCTCTTTCATCATGCGAGAATGAAGCTGCACGGGATGTGCTCTCTCTTTTTCCGTGAGTGCCACCGCATTTCTTCGGCCCACCACTACGGGCTTGAAAACCAGCAGCCGTCCCTGCATCACCTGGCCGTAGCGAGGCGTGGCAAATCGCACGTTTAGATCGAAAGCCGCATCGCGGGGTTTGTCGTCCATTGAAAGATCGATCAACTTAGCTCCGGTCGCACCGCGTGTCAGCCACCCCTCGATCGCTTTGCGATAGTCGGTCGCAGAGAGTTGCCGCACTTCGCTGCGAAACGCAGTCGAAGACTGGCCGCTTGCACGTTCGAAAATACGTCCGGTCAATTCACCGCTCGCATCGATCTTGGCATCGATCTTCCGTTCAAGCAGATCGGCATCCGGCGGCGTCACCGGCATTGCAGCCAAACCACCCCTTTCACCGGCAATGATCAGTCCATAGCTCCCTTGAAGATAATCGGGAAGATCACCCACGGGCGTAAATGGATCGGTCGCGTCGAAAATGAGCAGCCGGCCGAGGGCCGGGTGATCGATAACAGTCGACGAGATGGTCGAATCGCTAACTTTAACCGCGATTATGCAATGGTTGAACTGCCGCGGCGACGCCCACTCCGCACGAACATACGTTGGATCTCCGGAATATATAGCTATCGGATACGCGTCGATGCCGAGCGTTTTCAGCATCGCCCGCATCAGGTTTGCTTTGTCCTTACAGTCGCCGTATCCCCGGTTCATCACAAGCGACGATGACCTCGGTTTATAGCCGTTCCCATGTCCGACCCCGATATCGATTGAGATGTACTGCAAATTCTGAACGAAATGCCCGATGGCACTTATCTTCTCAAATTCGGTCTTAAGGCCTGTAGTCAGCTCCAGGGCCTTTCGCGTGATCGTGTCGTCGATCACAACCTGCGGATCGTACAAAGCGGTAGCCCAGCGCGACACGTCAATCCAATCAGCAAACGCCCGATTTACCGTATTCGAACCGGATCGCGGCGAGTAGTTAACGGCGATTCGCGGCGCGAGGTTCACAATTGCGGGACTCATCGGCTCGGGCGGAATAGGTGCGAGGTTTCGCAGCTCCCACACATAGTTGTTGCCGGACACGGACGGCTGAACATCAGCATGGTTAAAAGTTTGACTGCTAGCAGTCCAATCGCGCGGAAGGCTCAGAGTATAGCGAGAAACTATCGTCGGTAAGCGACCCTGGAACTGCCAGATGTCCTGATAAAAGAGCGGGCTGTCTTCGGAAAGCACCGTATAGCCAAAAACATCGCCCGTTTGTGCATCACGCGAACCATCGATCACTTTCAGGCGACCTTCGTTGTAAACGTCATCCGCATCCGCGATCACATCGATGATCGACTTTTTGTCATATGTCGTGACCGAGCCGTTCGGTTTGATCAGCCACGCCTCGATCTCGCGAACCCGGCCCGAACTTACAAGATAGAAAGCCCGGGCGATCGCAAAACTACGACCCTCGCGATCGAGGAGTTTGACCGCGTAGTTTTCTCGGGTTGTTATCTTGCCGTCTGTGCCTAGCGTTACGTGCTCTTCGTCATGCAGAACAACCGCAGGAACGTCACGGGCATACGCTGGACTCGGATACGACGCGGCACTTTTGAGCCATGCCGGGGGATTTGCGCTCGCTGTTAATGCCAGGGCCAAAAACAACGCGCCGACAGAAAACGCTCTGAAAAACATTAAGTAAGCCTCCTTGAGAAGTGAGCCCGGGCTTGTAAACCCGGGCTCATGTTAACTATCTGGGTGCGCGAAGAGCTAGTGCGTGAGTGTCAGCTTTGTGAAACCCATCGAAAAGCATTTTGACCGCCGGGTATGACTGAACCGGAAACAGGGTCGCACCCCCACCGCCAAAGTGGAAGGTTCGGGAGAAGCTCAACGTGTTTGCCTCTCGATCGACCCCCATGTTGATCTTTAAGCTGCCGATATTTTGCGGATCGGTCAGATCCGCCGGCGCATCTGCATTGTCCAGCTCGAACCCTTTCGGCAACTGGATCTCGACGTCGTCTTTTTCTGCCCACGGGTATGGGAAGTGGACGCTGTAGGTTCTTGTCGCCGATGAGAAGACGGGAGTTGAACCATACTCGAAGAAGCCGGGCTGTAGAATAAGTCGGCTACCTGCGCGTTGAGCATAACCGGGGATGCGGACATCGAATGTGTACGTGAGTGGTTTCATCGGATCGTCAAAATTGGTGATCGAAAGCTGTGTGATCTCCGCAGTACTGACGCGCGACTTGAACTCCTCTTTGAAATTTTCTTCTCGCTTCACCTGGGAATCGCGAAACTCCTCACGCCGCCTGCCGGTGGCTTGGTGACCGGTATAGGCGATCGTGACCTTTCCGCTTAGAGTTCCGTCTTCGCTAAGGCGGAGTCTTGCGGTCCGATTAGCAGCCGACGCCGAATAGCCGGCTTTACCTGTGGTCTTCCAAATGTAGGAACCGTTCTCACCGATCATCATCGAATTAACGCCCTCCTTGTACCACGCCATCTGTTCAAAGCCAAGATACGGTATTCCCGGATTGAAAAAGCGCCAGTCGTTGCGAACTTTCACCGCGACGCAAGTGGGTTCGATGAATGAGCGGAACGGGTACTTATCCGGGGAAAAGAAATTTTCCCGGCGATCGGCCGACATGACAAAATTCACTTCGTATCCCGCGGCCTTGGCTAGTGAGGCAAAGAGCATTTCGACCATCACCGCATTGCCCATACCTCGTTTCATGACCTCACTCGCGCTCTTTGCTTTTACCTTGTCGCGCTCATCATCGGTCATCGAGCTATCAAACGTGATATTCCGTATCTGTTTCTGGGTGTAATCGTATAGCCGCCTCAGCTTCTCATCATCGCTAGCTGCTCCGGCAATCAACTGTTCCGCTTTTTCACGGATCTCTTTATTGGGTTTGACCATATCCTTGAACACGGTGCCCCACGTGCCGCTTACGAAGGGCCAAACAAGTAGGTTGCCCCAAGTGTTATAAGTGATGTACGCCCACTGGCGAACCTCGTCGTCCGGCGGCATGTACGGCTCTTCTTTATAGGCGGGTACGTTATACAGGGTGGCTACCTGAAAGCCCTTTTTATCGTCAGCGAACCGACCCTCAGGCAGATTGTACCAATTGAATTTTACGGTGGACCTTCCGTAGGGCCGCACATAATAAGAAACCTTTTGTAACGGTATGTCGCGCTGAAAGATCAACCGCTCTCCCGTCAGAGAGTCGTCGCGGATGTGCTCCGTATACTGATATTCGACGATCGCTCCGATCTCGATACCCGGAATCGCAAACGATTTCGCCATATACCGCGACTTGCCGCGTCGGGCGACCTCGCGTTCAAAGATGTCGCCGGACTGAAGCTCAACGATAGAACCGTCTGGCTTGATAACGCGTGCGGCTACATCCGCGATACGTTTTCCTTTCGTGAACGGAATATCCATTTTGCTGAACTGTTCACGGCCGCGTTCGGTGAAGATCTTTACGCGAACATAATGCTCGATCGAAAGACGCGAGGAGTTCTTGTCATCTAACCTCGTTTCCCAAAAGATGGCTTCTGCGTCCGCTCCCGGCTCGACCTTGGGCTTGCTTAATGTAAGCTCGCCAGGGGTAACGGGTCGCCACTCAACCTTACTGGGGTTCGAAGCGACGGCGTGGCTCGCGAAAATAAAATACACAACGGCGAAGGCCAAACAGTGCCGTGCCTTTAGAAGGGGGAAGTACTTCATATCTACCTCAAAATTTATGTTAGGACTGACTATTAGGTTTGCTACGATCGTGAAAGATCGAGATACACAAAGAAATGACAAAATTGTCGGCATTTCCAATAGGGTTTATGAAGTATACGAGCAATAAAGCCAAAAAATCAATTAAAATCATTTCCGATGAGCCCCCGGGGGGGCGGCTAAACGAGCTAGCTGGATCTAACTATTGTATATTCGATACTTAACGTCGATGTACGGAGTTTGCCACGAAAGGATGAGACGCAGCAATTGAGTATGATATAATCCCGCAAATCTGCATTTTAATTATTTGAGGAGAGACTTAATGTCGATTGATTTCAATAAGATCGAGGAACTCTTGGGCGAAGATGCCGAGAGCCTTCTAAATCATACTTCGCACACTATAGTTAAGGAGCATCTTTATTTGCCGGGCGGCGATTTTGTTGACCGTGTAGTCTCAGAGAGCGATCGGACGCCGAGCGTCATGCGTTCCATGCAGGCGATCTTTAGTCACGGCCGGCTTGCGGAGACCGGATACGTTTCGATATTACCGGTCGATCAGGGGATTGAACATTCCGCGGGCGCCAGCTTTGCCCCGAACCCGGAGTATTTCGACCCGGCGAAGATCGTTGAGCTTGCGATCGAAGGCGGCTGTAACGCCGTTGCATCAACCTATGGAGTACTCGGCTCAGTTGCTCGAAAGTACGCACACAAGATCCCGTTCATCGTCAAAGTTAATCATAACGAGCTTTTGACGCTCCCTAATCGCTTTGATCAGGTCATGTACGGGTCGGTGCAGCAGGTCAGGGACATGGGTGCAGTCGCCGTCGGTGCCACCATCTATTTCGGCTCCGACGAATCGACGCGTCAGATCTCAGAGGTCGCAGAGGCATTTTCTTTTGCTCACGAGCTCGGCCTGGCCACAGTTCTCTGGTGCTATCTCAGAAATCCCAAGTTCAAAACGGCCGACGGCGACATGCATACCGCGGCAGATCTTACGGGGCAGGCAAACCACCTCGGCGTCACCATCCAGGCCGACATCATCAAACAGAAACTGCCTGAGCGAAACGGCGGTTACAATGCGTTGAACATTGAAAGCAGCTACGGCAAGACGAACAAGAAGATCTACGAAGAGTTGACCACCGACAACCCGATCGATCTCGTGCGATATCAGGTAGCGAACTGTTATATGGGCCGGGCCGGGCTGATCAACTCCGGCGGCGAATCAAAAGGCGAAAGTGATCTGGCGGATGCCGTCCGCACTGCGGTTATCAACAAACGCGGAGGCGGCACGGGACTAATATCCGGCCGCAAGGCGTTCCAACGGCCAATGAACGAAGGCGTTCAGCTCCTCAACGCCATTCAGGACGTTTACCTCTCAAAAGAGATAACCGTCGCGTAGTACAACGCTCGACGTCACAACATTAAAGAGGCCCCGAACCGAAGGGCCTCTTTTCTTTCTTAGTTGAAATATCGATCACTTTGCAGAATAGCTCTGATAAACGATCTCGATCCACATATCCGTCTTTATGAAACCGGAACCGGCCTCCTTGAACTTCTCGGGGAAACCCGCGCTTTTGATCTCGTCGATCGTCTTCCCCGCCTTCATTCCATCCTGAACGATCTTTGCCGACTCGACCACCAGCGAGTGGTATTCCTTAAGATCTGAAAGCGAAGCTAACGGCCCATGGCCGGGGATCAGCTTCGCATCGGCCGGGATCGTCTGGATCAGAGCCGCGACATTGTTGATCAGACCCTGAACGTTACCGCCGCTCGCCAAGTCCACAAATGGAAACCGGCCAACGAAAAAATCGTCACCCAGATGAACCACATTAGCTTTCTTAAAGAAAATGATCGAATCCCCATCGGTATGACCTGACGGATAGTGAACAACCTTGATCTCTTCACCGTTGAGGTGAATTGTGATGCTTTCAGCGTACGTCAGGATCGGCAGAGCGAAAGCCGGATATGGCGCAGGCCGTGAGCCGAAGATCATTGGCGGGTCGATCAATCGCTTCCGCACATTATCGTGCGCGATGATCGTCCCGGTCTTGCCGAATACGTTATTGCCCTCGGTATGATCACCATGCCAGTGCGTATTCAGGATAAATCGAGGCGTCGGTGAACCAAGCTCCTTTAATGCCGTCGAGAGTTTCTCACTGACAGTTCTATAATCATCATCGACAATCAGCAGCCCCTCGGGCCCCGTCAGAACCCCAATGTTCCCGCCCCTCCCCTGCAGCATGTATACATTGTCCGTGATCTTTACCGTGCGGACATTGATGTCCTGCGAAGCATGAAAATGGCTATTGTCGCCATGGCCAAAGACCGTAAGCGGTGCGAGAGCGAGGGAAAGGAAAAATATCGGTAGTTTTCGCATAGTCTTTCTCCAATGATCAAATGTAGCGGCCGCCTGCGGCATGGCTGCCGGTCAAAAACGGATTCGTCATTCGTTCATGGCCCACGGTAGTCTCTGGCCCATGCCCCGAATATACGGTGAAATCGTCGCCAAGCGAGAGAATATTCTCTGTTATCGACTCGATCAACTGCGGATGGCTCCCGCCCGGCAGGTCCGAACGGCCGACCGAACCCAAAAAGAGGCAGTCGCCCACGAACACGGTCTGGTGCGTCTTTTCTGCCAGCACCACATGCCCCGGCGTGTGGCCTGGGCAGTGAAGCACATCGAATTTCAGCTCGCCAACCTCATAAACCTCGCCGTGTTCCCAGTTTCGCGTCAGCTTAGGAGGATCGTCGTAATCTAGCCCCAGCGCCTTTAACTGCTTTTGTTGCAGCCCCATCATCAGCGGCTGCTGCGGCAATCCGAAGTACAGCGGCTCATCAAGCTTATGTAGAAGTATCTCGGCCCCGGGGTGCGCTGCCGCAAGAGCGGCAGTCCCCCCAACGTGGTCTAGGTGCCCGTGAGTGAGCGCGATCGCCTGGAGCTCAAGATCATTAGACCGTAAGAATTCCGTGAGCTCATCCGACCTTTCACCGGGATCGATACAGATCGCACGGCGTGTCTCTTCGCACGCGACGATACGGGTGTTCTGTTGAAATGCGGTTAGTACAAATCTCTCAATCAGCATCGCTTGTCATCTCATCAAGATATGGGGCAACGTCAAACGGTTCCGAACGCCGAGCGGTGACGATATAAGCGATCGCGTCACGGTAGGTCGCGGAATCCGGCGTACCGGTAAAGCAGGGCGTTTCAAGCTCAGATAAACTCAAATAGTTTATCAAAACCCCCAACAACATCCACAGTAATGTCACCTCGCGGGTCCCGATCGGGTTGTGTTCAACAATGGACTCCGCGTCGAGCCGTATTCCGCGGCAAAGGCTCGCAAACTCTTTTTCGGAAATTCGATGCATTACCTTCATTGAAGCATACACTTTGAATTGATTTCGAACGCCAGTGATTGGACGAATTCGCTGCGTGTATTGAATCGACGCGATGCAGTATTCCCGTCTTTAGCCGATCAAACAAAGCTTTTTGGGGCTTCTAATTATTTTTCGCCCCGTGCCGGCTGTGGCACGGTCGTTGCTAAATATTCGGCATCGGAAGGTAGATTTCTTATCTACGGAAGGACAACTGAAGATATCGCTTTAATCGGCGGTCGAGCAAGGGGCAGGTAGAACAAGGCAGGGGATCCTCCGAAAGATAAGGTGGTCGATAAAACGGCCCGAAAGTTTGGGAAAAGGCTCTAATTGCTTGGGGGAAATCTTCGAGTGTGGGCACGAAGACTAAGTTGAGCCTTTTCCCAATTTTCATTACAAGTTTGATCTTTGAAATTCACGGAACAGATGACTCTCCATCTAACTTAATAGGGTGAACATTAATCTACGATAGAGCTCCCACTCCTTCTTTCTGAGCTTTTGTTTCGTGTTTTTCTGAGGGTAGCCGGGTACTTGTTAATTCAAGTGCCCGGTTTTTCTATTTCTTCTTCATACATTTGATAGTGTGAGCGGCTCATCCCCACTTTTTCATAGACACGCTGGGCGTTTTCATTTTTGGTCTCCACATATAATCGAAATCCGACGACATCGCCTTCCGCTGCCGCAAGTTCCTTGACCTTGCTATACATTTGCCCATAGATCTGCCGGCCACGCATCGCGGAGATCACATAAACACTTTGAATCCACCAAAACCAGCCATTCCGCCAGTCGCTCCACTCATAGGTGACCATAAGGCCCGCGACGATCGAGTCCGTATCTTCAACTACAAGATAGAATCCTCGTGAATCATCCTCGAAAACGGCGCTGACGCCTTCAGTAAGAATGGACGGGTCGAGCAGTTTCCCCTCGGTCTCCCTCGCCATTTTCTGATTAAACTCGACCAGCAATGGTATATCTTCCCTGGTTGCCGCTCTTATCTTCATACGCATCTCCTTGACGAACCGCTGCGCGGAACTCTAATCTAGAATGTTTTGCCCGCAGGCAATATCGTCACATATGAAATTGAAGTTACTTTATCACGGGAATTGTTTCGACGGCGTTTCGTCTGCCGCCATATTCACCAAATTCTACAACACGGCGATCCACCCCGGGGCGGAGGTGGAATATGCCCCCACGATGCACCGGGCAGGCAACGCGTTCGACCGCGAACAGCTAGACGGTGACGAAAATGCGATCGTCGATTTTAAGTATTGTGCCGACGACCGGCTGACGTGGTGGTTCGACCATCATGTTTCCGCCTTCCTGTCAGAAGAGGACGAGGCCCATTTTCGAGCCGACACTTCGGGTAAGAAGTTTTTGGACACCAACAGTGCGTCATGTGCGGAGTTTATCGCGCGGGTCGGTAAAGAACAGTTCAATTTTGAGGACCCTTTTCTTGCTGAGCTGATTGAGTGGGCGCACATTATCGATGGTGCGTTCTATGATTCTGCGGCTCAATGCGTGGAGCTGCGTTCGTCGGCGTTAAAGCTGATGCAGGTGATCGAGGGCGAAAAGGACCCGGCCTTTGTTGCACAGATCATAAGGTGGTTGACGCACCGTACGCTCGACGAGATCGTCGAAAGCCAAGAGATCAGTGGGCGTCTGGAACCGATTCTGGAACAGCACAAACATTCGACAGAGACGATTAGAGATCGATCGATATACGAGCGGGGGGTCGTTCGGTTCGACCTGGCGGGCACGGGCATTGAGGGCTATAACAAGTTCATCCCTTATTACTTTTTTCCGGAAACGACCTATAACGTATCTGTCAGCCAGAGTTCTTTCCGCACGAAGATCTCGGTCGGATCGAACCCATGGGCCCCGCGGCCGCGCATACATAACATTGCCGAGATCTGTGAAAGATACGGGGGCGGCGGCCATGCCGTTGTCGGCGCAGTGTCGCTCGCCCCCGATGAACTCGAGAAAGGCAGGGCTATAGCGGCTGAGATCGTTGAAGAGCTCAGCTTCGAAGATTGATCAGGACCGCGTAAAGACCATCGTCGACGATAACTTGCCACGCGGCGTGTCCATCTCGCGTTTTACCGTAAGCGTTTGGCCCTCATCTGAGAGCGACCAATTCTCAACCGTCGTCAAAGTGATCTCACCTGCGGGCGAATTCATCTTTCGAATGGAAGTTAGCTCTAGCCCCGTCCCGGCGGACTTTGCCGAAACTTTCGTTTCCATCGTGCCCATCTGCGATTCCTGCGACGTCGAGTGTTCCTTGCCATCAAGAGTGTAGGTGACTGTTCCGTCGCCGCCCATCAAACCCGGTCCGCGTGCCATTCCGCCCTGACGCCCGCCGCCCGCTCCGGCACCCTGCGGCTGTACACGCTTGGTCGTCGTCGCTACCGTGAGCGTTTCAGGGGAGTGCGTGACGGCGAGGGTGATCGATTCCACGCCGCCGCGCTCGTCCATTGTCGATTTGGCTTTATCAAGCGTCCACTTACCACCGTAATTTCCGCTTTGCGCAAACGCGCCGACTGATGCGATGGCAAAAAGCGCCATCAAAATTGCAATTCTTTTCATTTTGATCTCCGTATGGAATTATTTGGCCAAGTCTTAGACGCTTCGACCGCATGTTTGGTTTGAGTCTAATTAGGTTAGACTACCGTTTATGGACTGGAAAATTTTCGGCATGTCGTTTTTGACGCTGTTTCTCGCAGAATTGGGCGATAAAACTCAGCTTGCTGTGATCACCCTGTCGGCCCGTACCGACTCAAAGGTTGCTGTATTCCTCGGTGCAAGCCTCGCCCTCGTAATCGTGTCGCTGCTCGCCGTGCTCGTCGGCGGTGTACTTACGCAATGGGTGCCCACCGAATGGCTTCAGCGAATAGTTGCTGTTGCCTTTATTTCGATCGGCATATTAATGTTGCTCGGAAAATTATGAGCCTGTGCAAAAAAAAGTTTTCGGTTCGTCATTCCGGTATTTTTCAATGTCGTTAAGGTCGAACTTACGGGAGGACGTGCTTCTTGTCCAATTTGCATCTATCGTTATCGCATCCACGCCGACGCCTACCTCGAGCCCGGAGTTCAACGCTGCGGTGGCGGCTGTTAGGTTGACCGGCACTGTGGACCCGGCCACCATTAACGCGATAAGCGCTACCCAGAGGGAAGTCCAGAAGAAGGGCGCCGGCGGGCCGTTGATGGCCGTATCAGTCCGGCAAAAGCCGGATACAGTTACGGAGGTTCCCTCTGGACCATCGTGCATTTAAATGAATCAATGCAGGGACGGCACCTGGACCTCTGGCCTCGGATAGATCGAATCCCCGGATGTCCGCCGGAACTGAAGTCAATGGTTATAAGAACCGTTCAGGGCACATAGCCGTCTTAACGCTTCAACTGGTCGACAAAAGCCTTGCGAAACTTCGAGACCTTCGGTGCGACGACTGCAGCACAATAGGGCTGATTCGGATTGTTAGCAAAATATTCCTGATGATAGTCTTCCCCGGGCCAAAACTTCTCAAATTTTGAAACCTCCGTAACTATCGGATCGCTATAGATCCCTGCCTCCGCAACTTCGCCGATTATCTCTTCCGCCGCCTCTTTTTGCTCGTCAGAATGATAGAAAATAGCCGAACGATACGATGTGCCGATGTCGTTGCCCTGGCGGTTCAGCGTTGTCGGGTCATGCACGGTAAAGAACACGCGAAGGATTTCGCGGAAAGTGATCTCATCAGGATCGAACGTGATCTGCACAACCTCCGCATGGCCCGTCGTTTCCGAGCAAACTTCCTGATAGGTCGGATTCTCTTTGTGGCCGCCGGAATATCCCGACACAACGTCGGTGACGCCTCTCAGATCGTCAAAAACCGCCTCAACACACCAAAAACATCCCGCACCCAAAGTCGCTTTTTCTTCTGCCATTTCTTCATCATACAGCACGGACAAGCCGGCGCTCAAAGTCGAGATTGACTTGCGTGTATCTCGCCGCTATCGTCGTTGCAATGCACGAGTTTTCAGTACAAGGCGAGCGGGTATTTGGCGTGGATGTCGACCGCGAAACGCGTTGCGCTCACTGGCACGGACCGACAGATGTGATCGCGCTAAAGTTCAAATGTTGCGGCCGCTGGTACCCCTGCTACGAATGTCACACCGATGTCGCCGGCCACCCCGCAACCCAGTGGCCCGTGTCCGAGAGGTCGACCGAAGCGATACTCTGCGGTTCATGTGGAACAAAGCTGACCATAGACGAATACTTCGCCGCGAGTTCAATCTGCCCAAAATGCAACCACGCATTCAACCCCGGCTGTGCAAAACACTACGACTTGTATTTCGAAATGGATTAGCCCGTCCGCTCGACCACGTTGAATAGAAATTCAAAGATCTCCACATTCCGCCGAGCTTCATCAACAGTTTCGCCCCAAGTGTAAAGCCCGTTCCTTCGCAGAAATATTGCATGAATGTCCTTGTTCTCAAGCAGCACGTTTTCTACCACATGCGAAAGCGCCAGAAAATCCTGCGAGTTCTCCACTATCGGAATCGTCTCAGTGTGCTCGTGCGTCGTCACGCCCGCTAGCCCCTTCAACACCTCATATCCCTTTACCCGCAATGCGCCGTCCGTGAAGCTGCGATCCGAAAGGATCGTCCCCGCCACCGAATGCGAAAACAAAATACACCGAGCCTTTGGCCTTAATCGATAGACCGTCAGATGCAGCAGCGTCTCATCCGAAGGCTTACCAAACCCATGCAATATCTCCGCATCGTCATCGATCTCAAGAAAGTTAGTGTCGTCGAGGTCGCCTTTCTCGTTTCCCGCCGCCGTTATCCAAAGCCGCATCGGCCGCCGAGCAAGCAGCACACTGAAGTTACCGCTCGTCCCCAGCGTCCATCCGCGCTGATAAAATTGCTTGCCCGCCTCGACAAGTTCCAGCGCCGGAGCCGGCAATGATGAATCTTTAGCCATCGCCTATTCCTCGTCCTGCCGCAGTTTTTCCAGTACCGACAGATCCTCGAGCGTCGTCACGTCACCCGCAACCGCCGCCCCCGAAGCGATCTCACGCAGCAATCGCCGCATGATCTTGCCCGATCGCGTCTTCGGCAGCGCGTCGGTAAACCGCAGATCATCCGGCTTCGCCAGCGAACCGATCTCCTTCGCCACATGTGCTCGCAGCGCTTCTTTCAATTCATCACACCCGCTGCGTCCACCCTCAAGCGTCACAAATGCGACGATCGCCTGCCCCTTAAGATCGTCAGGCCGCCCCACAACCGCTGCTTCGGCAACCGCCTCATGGGAAACCAGCGCTGATTCAACCTCCGCCGTCCCCAACCGATGGCCGCTTACGTTGATCACATCATCGACCCGCCCCATGATCCAATAGTTTCCCATGGCATCACGCCGCGCCCCGTCACCCGCAAAATAATTTCCCGGTATCTCCGACCAATAAGCCTGCTTGTACCTTTCATTATCTCCCCAGATCCCCCGCAGCATAGACGGCCACGGATGCTTGATCACCAGATAACCACCCTCGTTATCGCCGACGGAGACCCCTGCCTTAGTCACAATATCAACAATGATCCCGGGCAGCGGGCGCGTAGCCGTACCCGGAACCGTCGGCGTCGCCCCAGGCAGCGGCGAGATCATGATCGAACCCGTCTCAGTCTGCCACCACGTATCAACGATTGGACACCGCCCCTTGCCGATAACCTTGTGATACCACATCCAAGCCTCCGGGTTGATCGGTTCACCCACCGTCCCCAACAGGCGCAAACTAGAAAGGTCATGCTTCAGCGGATATTGCTCGCCCCACTTTATGAACGCACGTATCGCCGTCGGTGCCGTGTATAAAATATTGATCTTATGTCGGTCCACCACCGCCCAAAATCGATCAAAATCCGGATGATTCGGCGCCCCCTCATACATGAACACCGTCGCACCATTCGCCAGCGGCCCGTAAACCACATAGCTGTGCCCGGTCACCCATCCAATATCGGCCGTACACCAGTAAACGTCCTCGTCTTTGAGGTCAAACACTATCTTCGTGGTATACGCCGCCTGCGTCAGATACCCACCCGTAGTGTGCAAGATCCCCTTCGGTTTACCCGTCGTCCCCGACGTGTAAAGAATGTAAAGCGGATGTTCCGAATCAAGCTCCTCCGCCGGACAGTCCGCCGACACCGTCTGCATCAACTCATGCCACCAATGGTCTCGCCCCGCCTCCATCCTTATTTTCGAACCCGTCCGCCGCAAAACGACGACATGCTCGACCGACGGCGTCCCGGCAACGGCATTGTCCACCGTCTCTTTGAGCCGAATCTCCGCCCCCCGCCGATATCCCCCGTCAGCCGTGACGATCAACTTACACTCGCCGTCATTCACGCGATCCCTGATCGCTTCCGCCGAAAATCCGCCAAAGATCACCGTATGCGTCGCCCCGATCCGCGCACACGCCAGCATCGCGATCGCCAGCTCCGGAACCAGCGGCATATACAGCGCCACCCGATCACCCGCCTCAACGCCGAGCTTCTTCATCACGTTCGCAAACTTGCTCACCTCCGAATGAAGCTGCAAATACGTAAGAGTCCGCACCTCGCCCGGCTCACCTTCCCAAATGATCGCCGACTTATTTTTCCTCGGCCCCGTCAGATGTCGGTCCAAACAGTTATACGAAGCATTGATCTTGCCACCCACGAACCATTTCGCGAACGGCTCTTTCCATTCCAACACCCTGTCCCACTTCCTGAACCAATGCAGCTGCTCCGCCTGTTCCGCCCAAAAAGCTTCCGGGTCCGCAGCCGCGCGGTCATAAAGCTCCTGATACTCGTCAAAGCTTTTTACGTGTGCATTGGCAGCAAACTGTTCAGATGGTTTGAAGATGCGGGATTCGTTGAGAATGGACTCGATAGCGATGGGCTCCGTCATGCATCAAGTATAAATTATTGATGACACATCGTTAAGCCATTTTTTCCGCCGCCTCCGACCGCAAGCTTTGGAACCGCACAGGATGCGTGTAAAATCGCCGGAACGGCTCGTCCTCAACGAGCGAACCCGAACCTATGCCGCTCCTGGAGATGAACGCGATAGCAAAGCACTTCGGCGCCACCCGTGCGCTCGACGGCGTCACCCTCTCAGTCGACGCCGGCGAATTTCACGCGATCGTCGGCGAAAACGGCGCCGGCAAGTCGACCCTGATGAAGGTCCTTTCGGGCGTTTACCCCGCAGGCTCATTCGCCGGTGAGATCAAGATCGACGGGCAGCAACAACGTTTCCGAACCGTGCGAGATTCCGAAGCCGCGGGCGTGGCCATCATCTTTCAAGAACTCTCGCTCGTACCCGAAATGAGCGTCGGCGAGAACATCTTCCTCGGCCGCGAACCTGCCACGCTCGGCGTCATCAACTGGCACAAGCTCTACGCCGACGCGTCCAAACTGACGCGCGATCTCGGACTTTCTATCGACCCGCGTCTCCCCATAAACCGACTTGGCATCGGCCAACAGCAGCTCGTCGAAATAGCCAAAGCACTGTCCCAAGATGCTCGAATCCTGATCCTCGATGAACCCACCGCCGCACTCACAGAATCCGAGGTTGAAACACTTTTTCGGATCCTCGCCGCCCTAAAAACCCGCGGCGTCGGCATCATCTACATCTCACATAAGCTCAACGAAGTTTTCCAAATGTCCGACCGCATCACCATCCTTCGCGACGGCAAAACGGTTGGCACCTTTGACGCCGACCGAACCTCAAAAGAAGCCGTCATCGCCGGCATGGTCGGCCGCGAAGTCAGCGACGTTTTCCCGGAGGGTGCATCGAAAAGCGGCGACATCGCATTTGAATGCACCGCGATCTCAGCACACCGCCTCGGCGAGGGAAGAAAGGTCGTCGACGAAGTATCCTTCAACGTACGAAAAGGCGAGATACTAGGCATTGCTGGCCTGATGGGTTCTGGCAGAAGCGAACTCTTAATGACCCTTTTCGGTGCATGGCAGGGGAGACGCTCCGGTCAGATCCGCGTCAGCGGTAAACCCGTAACGATCAGCTCACCCAAAGACGCGATCAAAAACGGCGTCGCATTCGTTACCGAAGACCGCAAGCGTTACGGCCTGGTCCTTGATCAAACCATTAAAGCCAATCTCACCCTTGCGTCGCTGAAACGAACGTCGGACGGATTCTTGCTTAACCCCGCGAGAGAATCAGCCGCTGCCCGAGCCTCAATGACATCCCTGCGGATAAAGGCACCGTCTGCCGAATCGATCGTCGGCGATCTTTCCGGCGGCAACCAGCAAAAGGTCGTGCTGGGAAAATGGCTGATGACGGAACCCACCGTGCTATTCCTCGATGAGCCGACACGCGGCATCGACGTCGGTGCAAAGCAGGAAATTTATGCGATGATCAACCGCTTGGCGGCTGAGGGCCTCGCGATCGTACTTGTCTCGTCCGAGCTGCCCGAGGTCCTCGGATTGTCAGATCGCGTCCTCGTGTTGCACAACGGACGCGTCGCCGCCGAGTTCAACAAGAACGACGCCACCGCCGAGAACGTGATGGCCGCCGCAACCGCAAACGCTTGAAAATGGCCGAAAACGAAAACAAACCTTCCACCGCAACCCTTCGTGCCTACGTTATGTTCGGTGTTCTTGCACTGATCTGGGCATATTTTCACTGGTCGACGGACTCGATCTTCCTCACCCCACGCAACCTCGCAAACCTGATGACGCAAATGTCGGTCACCGGCATCCTGGCGATCGGCATGCTCATGGTTATCGTCTCCGCAAACATCGACCTTTCAGTAGGCTCTGTGCTCGGCTTTTCCGGAGCCGTTGCCGCATACTCGCTCTCGGTTCTGGACGTCGGCCTTGTCCCGTCGATCGCACTCTCGATCTTGATCGGGATGTCTATCGGCTTCCTGCATGGCACGCTCACCGCCTACTTCAACATCCCCGCGTTCATCGTAACGCTCGGCGGACTTCTGGTGTGGCGTGGCGGGGTGAAATGGCTACTCGGCGGCAACACGGTGCCGATCGCCGACGAGTCTTTCAAAGCGATCGGCCAAAGCAACCTCTCGGCAACGGCGGGATGGATCTTGGCAGCCCTTGCGCTTGCCGGCCTCGTGGCGATCGGGTTCCGCGCTGTTCGCTCAGCGCGAAAACATTCCGCCGAAGGCGTGAGCCTCTCGGCGGTCGCGTTAAAACTTGCCTTTCCCGCATCCGCCATCGTTATCTTCATCGCAGTGATGAATTCCTACCAAGGCGTGCCCGTGCCCGTTCTGATCTTCCTCGGCGTTGCGCTCGTCGGCGTGTTCCTCACCACCCAAACTACCTTTGGCAGATACCTTTACGCGATCGGCGGCAACGCCGAAGCAGCGAGGCTTTCCGGGATAAACAACCGCCTCTCCATCGTCAAAGTTTTCACAATTCTCGGCGCATTCACCGGCATCGCTGCGCTTATATTCACCGCGCGCGTCGGCAGTTCGGCCCCCGACGCCGGCACGCTCAAAGAGCTCGATGCGATCGCCGCCTGCGTCATCGGGGGTGCCTCGCTGATGGGCGGCCGCGGCACCGTAATCGGTGCGTGCATAGGCGCCCTCATTATGGCGAGCCTCGACAACGGAATGTCGCTCCTAAATGTCCGCGATTTTATGCAGGACATTATCAAAGGCTCTATCCTGGTCGCTGCGGTCGGGCTCGATATGTACGGCCGCCGGCACGCGTAAACCATGGCGAGACAAGCCGAAAAACGTTTCGAATGGGCCGTCTCGATTCTGGCCCCCCAGCCGAGTGACCGCATTCTAGAGATCGGCTGCGGTCGCGGCGGGATGACCGATGCTGTCGCGAGCCAACTGGAAAGCGGCGAGATCATCGCGATCGATCGTTCACCAAAGATGATCGACGCTGCAACCGAGCGGAACGCCGCCTATATCTCTGCAGGCACAGCGACGCTCATTCTTGAAGACTTCGCCGACTCCGCACTTACTGAGCACACCTTCGACAAGATATTTGTCTTCAACCTAAATGTATTTTGGATGGATCCGCGTGACGAGTTAAGCAAGGTCGCTTCATTACTCAGCGACGGCGGTCGCTTCTACATTTTCCATATCCCGCCGCCCGGGGGCGATACGGCTGAATACGATACGGCGTTCAGAACGAGTCTCGAAAAATCCGGGTTTGAGGTTCTGCAACCGACGTTCGACGGGGAATTGAACGCAGTCTGTCTCATCGCTACCCCCCGATAAAGCTCATCGTCCGCTCCGGCTGCACAAAATCAGGCTCGTTAATGTAGTGCTGAGCCTCTTTCTGCGCGACAGCATTACGGATCAACTCCGCGATCTCGTCCGCCGCCGCTCCGTTTCGCAGGGGCCCCGCAAGGTCATGTTCCACCTTCGAAAAGAGGCATGTGCGGATCTGCCCGTCAGCGGTCAATCTTATTCGCGAACACGCCCCGCAAAACATTTCTGTCACAGACGCAATGATGCCGATCTCACCGGGCGAGCCGTCTACAAATCGATACGACTGCGATGTGGAACTCGCACGGGCCGACGCCGCTTCGATCGGAAACACTTCGCTGATAGCTTTGCGTATCTCTCGGCCCGATACCACATCCTCGCGTCGCCACCCATGCCCCGCGTCCAGCGGCATATACTCGATGAACCGCATGCTTACCGAATGCTCCCGGGCGAACGCCGCCAACTCCACGACCTCATCTTCATTCCGCCCGCGAACGATTACCGCGTTGACCTTCACCGGCTCCAGTCCGATACGCTTCGCCGTTTCGATCGAAGCAAGCACGGGTTCGAGCGCATCCACTCCTGTGATCTTCTCAAACCGTTCCCGCCGCAAGGTATCAACGCTGAACGTGACCCGATCAAGCCCCGCCTCTTTCAAATCATCTGCATGACGCACAAAATCATATCCGTTCGTCGTCAACGCAATATCGCTTAGTTCCGGCTTTAGCTCCGCCAGCATTCGCACGAGGACCGAAACATCGCGGCGTACCAGCGGTTCGCCGCCGGTCAGCCGTATCTTCCGTATACCAAGCTCGACGAAAACCTCTGCAAGAAAAGCGATCTCTTCGTAATTCAAAAGCTTCTCTTTCCGCGCCCACGCCGGCTCGCCATGCGGCAGACAATAAAAACAGCGAAAGTTGCACCGGTCGGTCAAAGAGATGCGAAGGTCGCGGATCGTTCGGTTATAGGCGTCGGTCAGCATCTTATCGTTTGTAGGCAGCACGCAACTTTTTGATGATCGATACTGCTGCCTGCTTTTCAGGTTGGCGCACTTTAGCAACGATCTTCCCGAGTTCGGTTAGCGTTTTGTTCAAAAACGCTGCTTCCTCGGCATGTTCAGGCCATTCGTATGAAGGTCCGTTTACCCGATCTTTCTCCATCGCCGCCAGAAGATCGCTGACCTCCTTCATCGCCGCTCCACTATTCCCACCGTTAGGGTAGTATTTCAGATAACGGCCTTTTGTGTTCAACAGAAGCTCGAAATAACAGCTAACAAACCCTTCACATTCACCCGGCAGAGGATTTTCAGCCCCCGCCCACGCGATCTCATCCGCGATCGGCAACCGTTTGTACTTGTTGCGAAGCTCCCAAAATCGATCCGACCGGACGATGTATTCGCCCGCGGGTTCGTTATAAAC